>NZ_JBQEIL010000007.1:7956-114384 GCF_052102835.1 Vagococcus sp. | reverse complement strand
TTTCACTGTGTACGTGTAACGTGTTGTCGTGCCTTCGGAATACTCAGGTAAGTCTTTAAACTCATAAGACCACTTACCTTCAGACCCAGCTTTGACTTCTTGACGGGCATATTCTGTGCCGTCTTGATAAAGGACAACCGTAATATGCTCGGGACGTTCTTTTTCATGGCCCTTATCTTGCCACACTTTTTCACCCGATACTTCGGTCGTTTGATAAGTATTAGTTATCTTCAGACCATCATAAGACACTTCATAGTTCGTTGGTACCTTATTTTCTTTAACGGTATAGACATATTCTTGACCTGTTTTATCGACTTTTGGTAAATTCGTAAATTCATACGTCCAACGGCCATCACTTCCTGATGCGACCTCTTGGCTCGCATACTTGGTATCATTTTGATACAAATCAACCGTGATGGTTTCAGGACGTGGTTCACCTTTACCGTCATTCTCCCAGTGTTTCTCACCGGACTTATCAACCGTTTGATACGTGTTCGTGATCGTCGTTCCTGACACACTACTTTCGTAATCTTTCGGAACATCTGCTTCTTTCACTGTGTACGTGTAACGTGTTGTCGTGCCTTCGGAATACTCAGGTAAGTCTGTGAACGTGTACGACCAATCCTCATTAGGACCCGCTTTAACTTCTTGACGAGCGTATTCTGCGCCATCTTGATATAACACAACTGTAATAGCTTGCGGACGTTTATTCACATGTCCTGTGTCTTGCCAGATTTTTTTGCCTGATACTTCGGTCGTTTGATAACTATTGGTTATCTTCATTCCATCATAAGATACTTCATAGTTCGTTGGTATCTCTTTTTCTTTGACGGTATAAACATATTCATTACCTTCTTCATCAATTTTTGGTAAATCGGTAAATTCATAGGTCCAACGGCCATCACTTCCTGATGCGACCTCTTGGCTCGCATACTTCGTATCATTTTGATACAAATCAACCGTGATTGTCTCCGGACGAGACTCACCATCGTCGTCATTCTCCCAGTGTTTCTCACCTGACTTATCAACCGTTTGATATACATTTGTGATGGTCATTCCTGACACACTACTTTCATATTTAGCTGAAGGATTAATTTCACGAACTTCATACTGAATGAGTTGGTTCTCTGGATTATATTTTGGTAAATCTGTAAATGTAAAGTTCCAATCCTCAACCACTTCTTGTGATTTTATTAGCGTCTCTGTTCCAGCGATAAAGACACCCACCGTAATCGAAAGTGGTCGTTCTGACTCGAAGCCTGTATCTTGCCAGACTTTTTGACCAGACACTTCCGTCGTTTCATAATGGTTGATAAAATCTGAACCTACTGTAGTTGACGTATAATGCTCAACTTCTTGTTCTTTAACAAGATATTGAATTTCTTCGCCCAGCTCATCATACTTCGGTAAGTCCGTAAATTCATAGCGCCACTGAGTATCTTCACTCGCTTGGGTTGTTTTTAACTGAGTTTGTGTACCATCTGCTGCGATTTGATATAAATCAAAACTAATCACTGAATGTGTTTGATTTTCAAAAAAGTCTTGCCAAATTTTTTGGCCTTTCAAATCAATGGTTTCATTATTAATATAATTGTTTTTAAAGTCTGTTGAATTAACTTCAGTCGTTTCATAATCTTGGACGACTTCTTCTAAAACTTGATAGTCATATAAATTTCCATCCTCATCGTACTTCGGATAAGATTGATTGAAATCGTAGGTCCAATCCTGAGTTCCTGATGACGAACCTGTTGCGACGGTAGTATCAATCAGCTCCCCATTCTGGAAAAGATTGAACTTAATTTCCGTTGGTCGCGTTTCAAATTTATTTTCATAATCCTCCCAGATTTTTCTACCACTAAATTGAACGACATCCGTCTTGCGATAAGTATTGATTATCTGTGTAGCATCTGGAATCTGAGTGGTATAATCTTGGACAACTACTTCTTTTACGCTATAACGATACTCATCACCATTGCCATCATACTTCGGTAAATCCGTAAATTCATAGGTCCATAACTGTGTTTCTGAGTCTGGAAAAACAATTTTTTTATGATCGCTTTCCATTCCATTAATAAGTAAAATAACTTGAATAAAATCAGGACGTGTTCCAAATTTATTATCGTAGTCATCCCAAATTTTTTCACCATTAATTGCGGTTTTTTCAGTCTGACGGAATGTATTCGTCAATTTCAATACAATTAAATCATCCGTAGAGGTATCCGTCTCTTTTTTAAGGACTGATTCATAATCTTGCAAATCAGAAACCTCAATAATATTATAACGATATAGAACACCCTCATCGTCATACTTCGGCAAATCAATAAATTCTGTTTGCCATTGTCCATCAGCATCTGGTTGTAGCGTTCGGACATCCCCATAAGGTCTTTCATCTTGGGTTAACTGAATTTCAATTTCGTCTGGGCGGGTATTAAATTTATTATTATAATCATCCCACTCTTTTTTTACCGCTAATTTCACTTTTTCAGTATTACGGTACTCATTAATGAAACTATCTCCTATCTGAGTTGAGGTATACTCATCAATCGGCAGTTCTTTCACCGTATAAATATAAAGTTTATTGGTCACTGCTTCATATTTAGCTAAATCAGTATAAGTATAACGCCATTCAGAGGCTGTATCTCCATCTGTAATCATTGGAACAGCTTCAGTCATCTGTTCACCGATACCGGTCGTTCCTTCTGTTTTACGATACAACTCTAATTTTTCTTTAAACACCGCCTGTGTTGGACGTTTACCAAAAACATTCTCATGATCATCCCAATATTTCACACCCGATAAATCCGTGGTGTCTAGTGAATGATCTTTAGTATTTGTTAATTTAAAGCCTAGTGTATTAGGATCACCTAACGGAACAACTTCCACTGTCGAATCATAATCTGGCACTGTGACTTCTTGAATATCATACTGATAAGCCTCACCATTATTATCATATTTAGGTAAATCCGTTAGAGTCGTCTTCCATTCACCATTTGCATCTGGAGTTATCTCATAAGGATCCTCTCGATAAAGTCCATTGTTTTGTAATAAGAAAAACTGAACTTTTTCAGGACGAATATCTGTTCCAACAATCTCATTCATCCAAATTTTCTCGATACTAATCTTCGTCGTCTCTGTATTTTGATAATGATTAATTAAGTTATAACCTTGTGTTTCTGACGTATAATCTTCAATCGGATCTTCCTCAATCGTATAAAGATAAGGGTCTAAATGTTCGTCATATTTAGGGAGGTCAGTAAAGGAATAACGCCAATCTCCTGAAGCATCTGCTTCAATTTCTTTTTCTTGATATTTTTGTCCATTTTGTAATAAATGAACCTTGATTTTAGTCGGACGAGCGCCTAATTTATCGTTGTTGTCCTGCCAAATTTTTTCACCAAAGACGGCTGTTTTTTCCGTGTTTTGATAAGTGTTTTTCAAAGTGCTTCCTTCAAATTCTGATTCATAGCCTGGCACTTTATCCTCTTTTACTTTATAAACATAAGAACGGCCTTGTTCATCATATTTATCAAGATCTTTAAATTGATAGTGCCAATTTCCTGAGGCATCTGGTTTTACTACTTGAGAAGCAACAAAAGTATCCATATCTGTCGCTCCTTGTGTATTACGATACAAGTTAACCGTGATGCTTTCTGGGCGAGTATTCAACTTATTGTTTTGGTCATTGATCCATTCCTTTTCACCACTAACCGAAACTTTATCATTATTCACATAAGTATTCGTAAAGGTATTACCCTCGGCTGATTTTTCTGATTGATAACGACTATCCGAAAATTCCTCTTTAACGAGATACTCAAATTCGCCACCATCGTTTCTATATTTAGGTAAATCAGTAAATTTACCTTCCCAAACGCTCTCGTTAGTTTCACTAGCATCCTCTTGAGATAACGTCAATTCTTGAAATTTAGTATTGTCTTGATAAAGCACAAATTTTAACTGATTGGGGCGAGTATCATGTGTATTTTGATAATCTTTCCAAATTTTCATGACTGGGATTTCAATCGTTTCATCATTCGTATACTCGTTGGTAAAATCATAACCGTTTTGAGTTCCTACATAACCGGGAACTTTTTCTTCGACCACAGTATATTTATTTTCTTTACCTTGACTATCGTATTTTTCTAAGTTGGTAAATTCATAAGCCCAACGCCCATTTTTATCTGGGGTAACGACCTGAGTCGCTTCTTTTTGACCATTTTTATATAGATGAAGCGTAATCTCATCTGGACGGGTATTAAAAGCATTGTCATAATCTTTCCAAATCTTGTCACCTTTTATATTTAATTCCTCAGTATAAGTATTAGTGAAAAGCCAACCTGATTCAGTTTGAGTTGCTTCACCATTGTAATGTGGAATGTCTTCTTCAAACATATCATATTGGATGAGTTGACCTTTCTCATCTTGTTTTTTCAAATCTGTAAAGGTCACTTTATAATCATTGGCTTTCGTTAATTTCTTTTCTTGAACCACTGTTCCGTTCGCTCTTAAATAAACTGTAATATCTGGTGTTTCTTTTGTTACAGGGGTCCCTTTCCAAATTTTTTCTGCCTTTAATTCAATACGTTCATCACTTGTTTTTTCATTCATTAAATCATACGTTTGAACCTCAGGAACATCGTCCGATATTTTATACAATTTTCCATCGGCTAATTCTTGAGAAATCGCATAACCTGATGGCGCTTTGGTTTCAACTAGTAAATAATCATCTTTGGTCAACTTATCAAAGAAGACTTCACCCTGTTGATTACTAACTAAACGATCGACAATTTTTGTCTTATCCTTTACTTTTCCGCGATATAAAGTAAACTCGGCTCCCGCCAATGGCTTATTATTACTTTTATCTTTTTTAATGAGATGAAGTTCTTTGGTTTTCCCATGAATAATTCCAGAGCTGTCTGGATAAACAACTTGTTCTGTTACCGTGACTTCATTACTTTCCATCTTAAAGTTGTCACCTTTAACCGTAATCCCATTTTTAACGGGAATTTGTTGACCCGGTCGTGACCCACTTGGATAAACAATTTGGGCATCATAAGAAATATCAATGGGCTCTCTCACATCATTTAAAAATTTTATATAAAATTGACGTTCTGTGTAATCAAAGACATAATCAATATTTTCTTGTAATCGTTCACCGGTCTTTTTCTTTACTTGTACTGTTTCTGGTAGTACACGCTGATTGACCCAATTTTTATCAAAAACTTCAACATTTTTTAAATGATAACTTAACGGATTGACTTCAACATTCCAAGCCATTGTATTTTTGGTCCCCGTCTTCACCCCACCGGTTTTTTCAACTAAGGCATTATCTTGCCAACCCGTCATTAGAGAACCGACAACAGCCGTTCTATCCGTATTGACATCTTCATAATACGCTGTATTTTTTACCTCTCCTGTTGGAAAGACTGACTGATCTTCAAAAATAGTGTCAAAACGTAATCGCATCATATAACTGACACCTGCTGGGACGGTCACTTCTAACTCGTTTGTTGCCTCGTTATAAACCACATTCTGAGCTGGAAGTTCCTCAAAGGGACCTGCTTCCCAACGTTCTTTTTCTAAACGAGCCGAACCAGGAACATACTTCTGGCCTTCGGGGATTTTATCAGTTAATTTTGCACCTGTTCCCACTTTTTTACGACCAATATTAATTAGGATTTTCCAAGAAACACCTTTAGCTCCTGCCGGAAACTCAGGTGGATCGATATTGCTATAAAGTGAGTCAATAAAGGAGCCTGATTTCGTTAAACTCACCCAATTTTCAGGATCAGGTTTCGGTTCATAACTGGCCTCATCTTCATCTTCACCAGGGACTTTATTGATTTCATAAGTATAGATTGCCTTATTTTTTTGGCTGTCAGTGACTTTTGTGTCATAAGCAATTTGAAAATGATGATCCGTTTTTTTATTGTATTTCAGGGTAAAACCAACCCTTTTATCTCCTGACATTTCATACGTTAATTCATAATCTTTATCTGCCAAAAGTTCTTTTTCTGTCAAAATATTTTTTCCTTGAACATCCTGGACCCAAATGCTATTCGCAATAATTTCGCCGTTTTCAACATGATCGACAATTTGCCAACGGTCTAACATCGCTCGCTCTTGGTTAATCGTAATATTCCATCCCAGGATCCCTTCAGCAACCTGTTTATCACTCACCTTTTTTTGATGGAACTATTCGTCGGTCCTGTTTCACCGCCTTCACCACCGCTAGGCTTTTCTGGAACAAAATTGACATCGACAATTTTTTCATGAGAGTTAACACTATTTTTAACAAAGTTAGCTCCCTCTTTAGTTACCTTAGATTGATAAGTTATCTTAACGGGCTCATGGATATCTTCCTTAAAGATAAATTTAAAGCTTTTTAAATCCTCTGCAACCTCTATTTCGTATGCTTTATTCGGTTCTACATTTAAAGAACCTTCAACAAACGTTGAATATTGTGATAAATCATCCGTAAACCAAGCATATTCTTGAGGAACATCATAACCTGACGGATTGTACGTAATCGTCCAATCAATCAGCCCCGTTTCTGGATCATAATCTGTTTTTTGTTTTGAAATATCTTTTCTTTCTTTAACTGTTGCCGAAGCTGTAGCCGAATAATTAACACCATCACCAGTCAATGTCGCCGTATTTTTAATAACTGTTGATGAGTTCGGATAAATACCCGCAGAATAGTTTAAAGGCGTTTCTATATATAAAACATACGCATCTTCTAAAGGTTCTTTAGGAATGACTAGACGACCCTCTGCATCAAAATCAACACCCCAATTTTCCCTAGCTCCATCTCTGACATTACCTGTCGCTAAATCAACATTGCCCTGATAAACTTCCTTCAAATGATAAGCAGTTGCGTTATTTGCAGAATCAACCAAAACAGGGTTATGAATTGTCGCTAATTTGGGATTAATCACTACTCGCCAAGTAATCGTTGTTAAACCACCATCACTTATCGTACTATCGACATATGTTTTTTCAATATAATTTTGATTTTTAGAAACAACATAAATCACGTCATTTTCTTGACTACCAACACCTGGAATCAAAACCTCTATCTCACCTGGACGAGTGACTTCACGTTCATCGACCATGAAAGATAATTGTAAATCACCATCGACATCATCATTCAAATGAACATTATCATTAAAAACAAGTCGAATATGACCTGAATCATCACTATAATAATGACCAAATACCAGATTCACATCCGGATCAATCAATTCTCCACTCGCTTCAGAGGTCAATCGAATCGGTGCATCCTCTGGAAGTTCAAATTCAAAATAATCACCATCTTCAATATTTTTACCCAGCGCATCTGGAATATAGATTTTATAATCAATTTGAAATGCTTCTCCGACATGAACGGGATTGTTTTCTGTGATTGGGTTACCATTGATAGTCATAACCGCACTTGTCAAAATACTCCCCTCATATCCTTCCAGTGTACTGATATCTCGACCTGTTTCAGCAGCCGTTACTTTCATCTGACCAATTGAAAAAAAAGTCGTTACAAATAAATTGCCTAATAAAACTAATAATAAAAACCAAGCCTTCTTCTTACCCATCGTATTCTCATCCTTATATTACTCTCGTTTTTTGAACGAAAGAACCGTTAATCATCAAGTCACTCCTTCTCTGTTGCTATCTTTATTAAGAATACTAAAAACTTTAACATGAAGCCGTCTTTTTATTTTTTCTTAAAAAAAGATTAAAAAAATAAAAGTTCTTCTAACTAAATTATAGCATCTCCGCTTTATTTTTACTCCTTTTTACTTTCTCGACTGTTTTCTCTATTTAATTGTGGATAACTTACTTCTTTACCAACAAAGTTATGCACAGCTTAAGCACTTTTAAAAGTCGCTTTTCAACAGTTATCCACATTGTCCACAGGGTTATCCACAGGTTTTAGTGTGGATAACCACTTTTTTAGACAAAAAAGCTTTTCCACCTGTTAAAAACAAGTTGAAAAGCTTTTTACTCTAATTATCGAATTGCCGTTATAAAAGTAATTAAACCAAATATAATCCCAGGAGCATTTGCCATTGCTAAAGGCCAATCTTTTTTCTCTTTCTTAAGACCATAAGTCACCCACAACGTACAATTAATCGCTGCGACTAAGGGTTGTAAAAAGTTGCCAGGTTGTCCGTTTAAATTATTACTTATTTGAGGAATATAGGAAATATACATTAAACAAGAGGTCACAGTAGCAATCCAGCCTAGTTGTGTTAGTTGTTTTTCTGTCATTTTTCGTCATCCTTTCTTACTTCATTAAATTATAATAACATAATTTATCTTATGAAACAAAAAAAGAGGGGGAGTCTAAAATCCTTCTATTTCAAAAATAAGCAATGCCTGTCATCATTTCTCTTTCATACCCTTACGATTAAATAGTATTAATAAAAAAAAGAGACTCACCTTTTTAGGTCAGCCTCCATTCGTTTATTTAATTAAACGATAAATAGCGTCTGCATAAATGATCGTCGCATTAATCAAATCATCGACTGCCATAAACTCGTTCTTTTGATGCATAGTGTCAATGCTATGTGGGAACATCGCTCCATAAGCAACACCACGTTCAAGGAGACGACCAAACGTACCGCCACCAATCACTTGTTCATGACCTTTTAAGCCAGTATGGTCTTCATAGGTTGCTAACAAAGTTTGAACCAGCGGATCTGTCATCGGTACATAGTGAGGTGCTTTACCACCTGGTTGTTCAACTGCTTTAGCTGTTGTATGTACTAATTTTTCTTGAATCGTTGTTTCTATTTCTTTGCCTGTCATTCCTTTAGGATAACGGAAATTTAAGGTTATTGTATTAACATCTTTTTGATGATCAAAATGAAAAACACCAGCGTTCATTGATAATTTACCCATAATATCATCCTCATGAGCAATTCCAAATTTCACACCTTCTGTGTCAGTATGAACAAAATCAGCAATAATGGTTACATAATCTTTAGCTGGTCCTGAAAAATCATAATCACTTAGAAAGTCTGCTAAATAAGTTCCGGCATTAATTCCTTTTTCTGGCATCGCACCATGAGCTGCTTGACCATTTAAAATAAGAGTAGCTACTTTTCCAGCAAGAGTAACCTCACCTGTGACAGGATTTTTTTCTAAAAATTCTTGATATTCACTTGCAAATGCATCAATATCGCCACTCACTTCAACAACTGCTTCTGCTGTTTCAGGTACCATATTCGCACGCATTCCTGAATCAAAGGTTAACAGATTTAAAGTTCCTTCATTTTTACCTGCTGTTTCTACCACAATCGTTGTATTCCCTTTTTCACCATTGATAATTGGAAACTCAGCGTCTGGTGAAAAGCCAAAATCTGGTTTTTCTTCTACAGTTAAATAGTGGTCCATGCATTCCCAACCACTTTCTTCATCTGTTCCCACAATCAAACGTGTTCGTTTTGAAACGGGTAAACCTAGTTCTTTAATAATTTTAAGTGCATAGTAAGCTGCAACCGTTGGTCCTTTATCATCACTCGCTCCACGAGCATAAATACGACCTTCTCTGATTTCTGGTGTAAATGGATCAGAATCCCAGCCTGGTCCAACAGGAACTACATCCACGTGGCCAATCACACCTAATGTTTCATCGCCAGTTCCATATTCAAGATGTCCGGCATAGTTATCAACGTTTTTAGTGATGAATCCATCACGTTTCCCTATTTCTAAAAATTTAAGCAAGGCATCCTTAGGACCAGGTCCAAAAGGTGCTTCAGCTGTTGCCTTTTCATCTTCTCTCACGCTTGGAATACTAAGCAATGAAAATAAATCATTCATTAGGTCTTCACGACGAGCTTCCACTTCTTTTTTCCAATCAATTATCATAGAGAATCCTCCTCGGTTAGTATAGTTTCTATAATATCATTTTTTTTGACTTTTGTCTGACAATTTAGAGAATAACTCTGCTTGTTCTTCATTTAATAATTCCCGGTATTTTCCTAGTTTAAGTTTAGGGTCCAATGCTAGTCCCCCCATACTTAATCGTTCCAGTTCAAGAACTTCTTTGCCTACTTTTTTGACCATTCGTTTGACTTGGTGGAATTTTCCTTCCATAATTTCTAAACGAATCAGTGTTTGTTCCTTATCTAAGTCTACCTTTAAAATTTCTAAATTTGCGGGCAAGCAAATTTTTTCTTCGCCAATGTCTACACCCGCTTTAAAAATAGCTTGATCCGCTGCCGTCATAATCCCTGCCACAAGAGCTTGGTAACTTTTGGGTACTTTTTTCTTAGGTGATAGCAGTTGATGTGCTAGCTCACCATCATTAGTCAGTAATAAAAAACCCGTTGTATCTTTATCTAAACGACCAACCGGAAAAACATCATGCGCCCGATCTTTATCGGAAAGCAAATCAATCACTGTTCGATGTTGATTATCTTGTGTTGCGGAAACGACATCTTTGGGTTTATTTAACATAAAGTAAACAAATTTTTGATACATGACAACCACCCCATTGACACAAATAACATCCTTCTTTTCATCAATCACTAATTTGCCATCTTTTACGATTTCGCCATTAAGAGTGACCTGTCTACTTTTTAAAACCTGTTTCACTTCTTTACGACTACCAAATCCCGTATGACTTAAAAATTTATCTAATCTCATCTTTTATAAAGGCTTCCTTTCCAAAAGAGACAAAAAGTCTATGACTAGATTGTCACAGACCTTTAGACTATCTCTTATTTAATTTTTAACTTATGACGAAGTGTTTGAATTTTGGGTCCCACTAAATGATCCGCTAAACGGACTTTCAATGCTAAATAACCATAAACAGCCACGCCAACAATGACCGATACTAAGACAATCACCATTGCTTGTCCTTTTATTTCAGGATTTAAAAAGAAGGACAATCCCAAACGACACAGCCAAGTAACTAATGCCATGATTAAACTAAAAATGACAATCAACATTGTACGACGAACAATCATTAAATATTCTAATTTAGCTACTTTGTTAATACTTCTTGTAATTAAAATACTTGATACACCTAGCCCAATCGCTGTTGCGACCAACGGACCATAAACTTCAAAAGCTTTCACTAAAGGTTGCTGTAACAACAGTTTAATGACTAAGCCAATCACTAGCATCACAATTGTTTCAACATTTTTATACACACCTTGAAGCGTGGTAGAAACTAAAATAAAATAACCCATAATTAGCCCAATCACACTTGATTGAATTAATAGATTGATACCTAAAACATCTGGCTCATAAAATAAAACATACATGGGTTTTGCCAAAACGATCATCCCAAATGTCGCCGGAATCATCACAAACAGTAATAATTGAATATTATCACTAATCAATTTCGATAATCCTTTTTTATTGTTCAATGTAAAATATTCGGTGACAAGAGGTAAACTCGTCATCGCGACACCTGTCGCTAAGGAAATCGTAATCATAATCAACTTATCCGGATTGGCACTAAATAACGTAAACAACGCTTCTAATTGTTTTTCCGAATAATTAGTAAAACCAGACATAATCCGTTCAAATGTAAACTGATCTACTAATTTAAATAAAGTAATCCCTGAACCAACAATCGTAAAAGGAATCGCCTGTTTTACAATTTCTTTGACCATTTTATTATTCGCAAAATTGACTTGATTATTACTTCCAGCTACCAAGCGATCCATCTCTGGTTTCTGCTTATAATAGAAATAAAGCAGCGTCGCATAAGCACCAATCATCCCAATAAATGCTGCAAATGTTGATTGGATGACAGCATCGACATAATCACCTTGTCTCACTTTCATGATAATAAAAGTCATCAGCAACATATAAAAAACACGGGCAATTTGTTCGATTACTTGTGAAACTGCTGAAGGCATCATATTTTGATTTCCTTGGAAGTAACCACGAATAACACTCATCGACGGGAAAATCAAAACGGCCCAACTAAGGGAGCGCATCACAGGAACTAAATTTGGATTACCATCAGCTAAGATAGGCGCAAGAAAATACATCACACCTGAAAACAAGACACCGAAAACGGCCATCACGGCAATCGTCCGCTTGAATAAGCGACGACTGATACCGTACTCATTTAAAGAATTATAATGCGATAACTGTTTCGCTACAGCACCTGGAATACCAGCTGTTGCAATCATTAAAAAGATAGCGTAAACGTTATAGCCTTTACTAAACAGACCATTTGCAATTTTTCCGTGTTCCCCCATCCAAGCATACCAAGGTATGATATAAACCGCGCCCAACAATCGCGATAATACACTTCCTATGGTCATCCAGAGTGAACCACGAATCATTTTTTCTTTTGCATTTAGCCCTTGTTCCTCATGTGAGGAAGTAGTTTGATTCGACATGAACATATCCAACTTTCTTATTCCATACTGCTCTAATTGTAGCGATTTCGCGACCGATATGCAAACACTTTTAAGTAATATTTACGTTTACTTTCTAATTGGCAACAATATTTACTAGCTTATTAGGAACCGTAATCACTTTACGAATTTCTTTACCCGCTAACTGTTCTTTTATATGTTCATTTTCAAAAGCTACTTTTTCTAAATCTTCTTTCGATAAATCGCGAGCGACAACTAATTTTGCTCGAACTTTTCCATTCACTTGAATGATTACTTCTAATTCATCTTCAATTAATTCTTTTTCATCATAAACGGGCCACGTTGCAAGACTGACACTTTCTGTTCCACCTAATCTTTCCCAAAGCTCTTCAGAAACAAATGGAGCAACTGGTGCTAATAATTGGATGAAAGCTTTCATATATTCAATGGGTAAAGCCTCTGCTTTATAAGCTTCATTAATGAAAATCATTAATTGAGATAATGCAGTATTAAAGTGAAGTTGTGCATAATCATCCGTTACTTTCTTAACCGTTTGGTGATAAACTTTGGTTAATTGACCATCATTATGTGTCGTAATTCGATCTCGTAACACCGCATTATCATCAACATAAAGACGCCAAACACGGTCTAAAAATTTACGACTGCCTTCTAGTCCTTTTTCACTCCAAGAAACAGAAGCATCTAAAGGTCCCATAAACATTTCATAAAAACGTAACGTATCTGCTCCATACTGTTCTACGATGTCGTCTGGATTAACAACATTTCCTTTAGATTTAGACATTTTCTCATTGTTTTCACCTAAAATCATTCCTTGGTTATGTAAAGTTTGGAATGGCTCTGGTGTATTAACTACGCCTAAATCGTACAAGAATTTATGCCAAAAACGAGCATATAGTAAATGAAGAACAGCATGTTCAGAACCACCTAGATAAACATCGACTGGTAACCATTCTTTAATTTTTTCTGGATCAGCCAATTGGTCACTATTATGTGGATCAATATAACGGATATGATACCATGAACTACCTGCCCACTGAGGCATTGTATTCGTTTCACGACGACCTTTCATTCCAGTTTTTTCATCAACCACTTCAATCCAATCCGTCATATTGGCTAATGGCGATTCACCTGTTCCACTCGGTTTGATATCCTTAGATTTTGGTAAAATTAATGGTAATTCAGCTTCTGGAACCGCCGTCATCGTTCCATCTTCCCAATGAATAATCGGAATTGGTTCACCCCAATAGCGTTGACGTGAGAATAACCAGTCACGTAAGCGATAACTTATTTCTTTTTTACCGATTCCTTTTTCTTCTAACCATTCAATCATTTTATTAATCGCATCTTCTTTATTCAAGCCATCTAAAAACTCAGAATTAATATGTAAACCATCTTCCGTAAAGGCTTCCTCAGTGATATTGCCACCTTCTAAAACAGGTATAATTTCTAAATCAAACGTTTTAGCAAATTCATAATCACGTTCATCATGAGCAGGGACTGCCATAATCGCTCCCGTTCCATAAGTTGAAAGAACATAATCTGCAATCCAAATCGGCATTTCTTTGCCATTCACAGGGTTAATCGCATAAGCTCCGGTAAAGACTCCCGTTTTTTCTTTTGATAGTTCGGTGCGATCTAGATCTGTTTTTTTCTCAGCTTCAATAATATAAGCCTCAACTTCTGCTGCATGATCTGGTGTCATAATTTCTTTAACTAATGGTAATTCTGGTGCTAAAACGGCATAAGTTGAACCAAATAAAGTATCTGGACGTGTGGTGAAGACCGTAAAGTCTAAGTCAGTCTCTTTGATTTTAAACGTAACGTTTGCCCCTTCTGAACGTCCAATCCAATTGCGTTGCATTTCTTTAATATTCTCTGGCCAATCAATTAAATCTAAATCATCAATCAAACGGTCCGCATAAGCAGTAATTCGTAGCATCCATTGTTTCATTGGAACTCGATAAACAGGGTGATCGCCACGTTCTGATTTACCATTGATAACTTCTTCATTCGCTAAAACAGTTCCCAGTGCAGGACACCAGTTTACTGGTACTTCCGCTTCATAAGCCAAGCCTTTTTCAAAGAATTTAGTAAAAATCCATTGTGTCCATTTATAATATTCTGGATCTGTTGTATTGATTTCACGATCCCAATCAAAACTAAAACCTAATGAGTCAAATTGACGTTTAAAGGTTTGGATGTTTTTCGCTGTAAACTCGGCAGGATCATTTCCAGTATCTAAAGCATATTGTTCCGCAGGTAAACCAAACGCATCCCATCCCATCGGATGAAGAACGTTAAACCCTTGCGCACGTTTCAAACGAGCTAAAACATCTGTTGAAGTATAGCCTTTTGGATGCCCAACATGAAGTCCTTGACCTGAAGGATACGGAAACATATCTAAAGCGTAGAAATTTGGTTTCTGTGAAGTTTCCTCCGTTTTAAACGTATGATTTTTCTTCCAATACTGTTGCCATCTTTTTTCAATTTCTTTATGATTATATGCCATTAAAAAAATCCTCCTCTAATTTTTTAAAAAATAAAAAATCCTATAGACAAAAGCTTACAGCTTAATGTCTATAGGACGTTATTTCTATACGTGGTACCACCTATGTTTATATTCTACTATTACTAGAATACCTCACACTTCTTGATAACGGAAAGACTCCGAAGCGATGATTTAACGGTCAGACAAGTTCAAAAGTTCCATTTGTACATTTTCACCAGCCATGTACTCTCTACTAAATTTTCCTTTTTACTACTTCTTATCATCATTATTTAAATATTAAGATTATCATAACAGATAAAAAATTGATTTTCAAATGTTTAGTTAATTTTTAACGTTTGACCCACATAAATAATATCTGAAGAAAGTTTGTTTTTCTCTTTAATCGTAGCTACTGAAATACCATATTTTCGTGATAAGGCCCATAATGATTCGCCCGCTTTCACACGATGAGTTGTTCCATTACCAAATTGAACTTCTCGTTGTGATTCATTTCTAACCGGTTCTTTCAATTTTAATGTTTGACCCACATAAATTAAATCGCTCGTTAATTGATTTAATGATTTAATTTCACTGATCGTTAGATGATTTTGTAAAGCAATTCGATACAAAGTATCACCACTTTTAACTTTGTAAGTACTTCCCGTTGTTAGCGTTGGCTTGTTTGCTGTTTGATTTGTCGAATTAGAAGCAGTTTGACTCACTTTTAAACGTTGATTAATATAAATTAAATCATCACTCAATTGATTTAATGATTTTAATTGCGAAACTGACATATTATACTTGCGACTAATTCCATATAACGTATCACCGCTTTTAACTACGTAATAACCTGATGTTGGCGTTGGTTTTTCAGTCGGACGGTTGGTTGAATTAGACGAACCACTTGTCCCTTTTATTTTTAATGCTTGACCCACATAAATTAAATCACTTTCTAAATGATTCCATTGTTTTAATTCAAAAACAGTCATACCGTAGCGTTGACTAAGCCCATATAATGTATCGCCCGCTTTAACCACCACTTGTTCATTGGTTGGAGTTGGGGTTGGTCTAGAGCCTGGTTTAGACGTAGGGGGTTTAGGTTGTGTTGTTTGATTTGAAGTCACTTTTAATGTTTGACCCACATAAATTAAATCACTTGTTAAGCCATTTAATCGTTTTAGCTCACTAACCGTTAAACCATAACTACGACTGATAGCAAATAATGTATCGCCTGATTTTACTTGATAATTACCGGATGACGGAGTTGGCTTATTTGGTTTTTCAGAACTATTATTATTGCCTGTCCCAACTTCCGGAGCTGCTGTATTACCGGTTGGAGCTGTATCATACTGCGTTAAGTTATGTTTGACGATTAAGCTATTCAACTTGTAATTATAATTTGGATCCGTTGCGTAGCGTCCTCTTAACCAAGCCGTTGCATCTTGATAAGAATTCGTATTTGACTTCCAAGCTCCTGAATAGAAATAAACACCTGGAGAAAAAGAAGTTGTTTTTAAAACATTCGCATTGTCTTGGAATGATTCTGCAAAAGATGGATACTTTCTAAACTGAGCATTAATAAACACATCTCGCCCATTAAAATGTTCCCATGTTTGCATCGTTACAGACTGTCCGTGATAAGACCCTTTAATCCCAAAAAGATTATGATTAGGTGCCGATGCTAAACTACTCTGACCGTAACCACTTTCTAAAATAGCCTGTGCAATCATCACAGATGCATATAAATTGTTACGATGTGCTACGCCCTGTGCGTAAGGCGCTATTGTTAAAACAAAATCATCCTGTGGGATTCCTGTTTTTGGTAATGTTGCTCTTGGTGTTGGTGTTGGTACTGTCGCCTTAACAGGAGAAGCCTGACGTTTTGGCGCTGGTTTTGGTGCTGGCTTTGGTGCTGGTTTTGGTTTATTTTGAGTCGTACTATTCGTTGATGGTGCACTTGTATTACTCGTTATTGTTTCAGTCGTACTTGTTGATGGCGCGCTCGTACTATTCGTTGTTGTTTCAGTTGTACTTGTTGATGGCGCGCTCGTACTACTCGTTGTTGTTTCAGTTGTACTTGTTGATGGCGCGCTCGTACCACTCGTTGTTGTTTCAGTTGTACTTGTTGATGGCGCGCTCGTACTACTCGTTGTTGTTTCAGTTGTACTTGTTGATGGCGCGCTCGTACCACTCGTTGTTGTTTCAGTTGTACTTGTTGATGGCGCGCTCGTACTTTCCTGTGTAACTTCTGCTGAAGACTCCGTAGAAGGCTCTTCAGTTTGTAACACAATTGCTGTTGACACAATTTGTTGTTCTAATGAAGCTGACACCATTTGTGTTTTTAATTCTTGCGTTTTTAAGCCAACTAAAACAGGTAAAGTTACTTTCGAGCTTTCCTGTGTCTTAAGATTCAATTTGATTTGATTCAACTGACTATCAAAAGTATAGTGACCAATAGATTGTCCCAATCCATTTTTTAAATCTGCTGCTTGTTGTTCTTCCTTAAACTGAACATTAGGTGAGAGCTTTATCACTACTTCTTGAGTGATATCTTCCGAAACATCTAATTTCAACTGAAGTTCAAATGGTTGATTTTTAAAATTTTCTTGACTTGATGTATCCAATGAGAGTAACTGAACTGCTGCTTTTGTTAGCGAACGTTCGCCTGATAGTTTGTGATTTGTATCCTCATCAGCAAAGGCTTTCATTGGTGCATTACTGATAAACACCGTTGATGATAACACAATTGTCATGCCAAACCATGATGCATTTCTTAATATGTTTGCTTTAGTCCCCATAAAAAATGGAATATCTTTTTTCATAAAATCTTTCCCCCAATCACTTCTTTTACATCTATATAAATTAATAATTATTCTTACCTACTTTAAAATTATTTTAAACTGTCATAGATTAATTAAAGCATGACCTTACTCTGATAGCAAGCAGTAACAAGTGTCTTTTTTTCTTTTTTACCACCTTTTAATTATTATTATCTGTTTCTTTTTTTCATACTTTAGGCTGATTTTGTTCTAATTCACTTGTAGCACTTCTTTTTTGACTGTATATTAATGTTAGATATAATACATGCTTAGGAGTTGACACAATGAACAAAGAACATTTTTTAATTGAACTCAGATTAAATTTAAAACAACTTCCTTTTGATGAACAACAGGATATTTGTCAAGTTTATGCCGACTTATTTGATGAACAACTGGCAGCCGGACTTTCTGAATTTGAAGTTAGTAAGGAATTAGGACAACCAAAATCAATCGCTATCGATATTTTAAAATCCAAAAATCTTTATTTCGAAGAAACACAACCCAGCGATCACGGATGGCAAGAATTTTCAGATGCAGAGCAATTTGAACATCCTTATCAACATGAATACGAATTCTCACCTGTCGCACCAAGTCGTTTTTCACGTGTCTCTCAAATTATTGGGCTCTTTTTTCTTAATACCTGTTTTATGATTTGGATGATTTCAGCTTTATTTATGCTTTTATTTGCTGCTTGGCTCGTAGCACTTACAATGATTGCCTCTCCTTTGATAGCTCTTGTTGGTATTTTTATGACCGCCGCAAGCACTTATGGATTCTTTCAATTAGCTAGTGCTTTCATTCTTTGTGGTGTTGGTTTAATCGGTTTCTTACTATTAAAGCCCATTACAACTGGAAGTTTTAAATTATTAAAAGGTTATATTCGTTGGAATCTTCTAGTCTTACGAGGAGGTCATCACTAATGATAAAAAAATCAACAAAAATTATTTTAAGCTTAGCCCTCCTTTTCATTGTAGGAGGAAGTTTCTCTAGTTTTTTCCTTTATCAAAATTTAAAAACACAACGTGAAAAGAATGAAGTCCGTGAATCCTTTGCTTACGATGGTTCTGAAACGTTAGTTTTAAATTTCAATCGTAGTACCCATGTGACACTCACCAAATCAACTGACGATCGTGTACATATGGAAAAAACAGGTCTGCCATTAGATCAACGTGCCGTTGGTAAATTAAAATGGAACATTGATAAAAAAGACAAAGAGACAACTGTCTCTATCGATAATGAAAAAGCCACAAAGACGTTGCCATTTAATTTTTCCTTTTTCGACTACGGTGTTGGCAAGGATAGTATCAATCTAAGCTTGCCAAGTGGCTATAAAAAAATAATCGTTAATGGCCGTCAAGTCAATTTGAACATCTATGACTTCTCTCCTGAATCATTAGAAATAAAAGTTGATCACGGTGACATTTATATGCAGAACGTCAATGCCAAAGAAATCAAAAGTAACACTGTTTCTAGTACTTTAAGATTAGAAGAGGTCAAAGCGACCCAAGATATCGAGATTAAAACCCAGTACGGGGGAATCACGGTCCTCGAATCGCATGCTAGAAAATTTGACCTAACCTCAACTTCTGGAGATATTTTTACGGGTAATACTCATGGTGATTTAACGACAAAAACAAATGATGGTTTTACTAGTATCAATCATACCTATGGAAAAATTCTAGTGGAATCTAAAAATAGTGATATTTTCTTCCACTCCATCTTCACTAAAGATGATATTGACCTAACTTCAGCTCATGGGAATCTTGAGATTGAGCTTGATAAAAAAGGGTGGGAAAAAGCGGCTATTTCGCTAAAAACACACAGTGGCATTATTACAGAACTAATGGATGAAGAATTAGAAAATGGCACACCTACTCTTGAAACGAAAAAAGGAAGCCCTCAATTAAAAGCAGATACAAAAAGCGGAAATATTGCTGTGCGAGCACTAGAAGAAGATGATACTCATTACGAGTTTGATGATTATTAATTTTTATTAACCTTTTATTCAAATGATTCGTTTCAACATAGTTTATGTTATACTGAAAGGGTTGTAGTGAACAAAATCATTGTTCACTACAACCCTTTTTTAATTTTTAGATTGATGATTTTGCTCAATATTAGGAGGCTCTTTTTATAGTGAAAAATAAAATTTATTGGCAATTTGCTGCAAGTGTTACCTTACTTCTGTTTGCAATGATTGCTTACTTTGTCATTTCTAACCCAATCGTTTTACAATCCATTGACCAGCCAATCATTCATTTCATTCGCGGGTCTATCACACCAACAAAAACAAGTTTTTTCCAATACATTACTAAATTTAGTAACACAATTACGATTATTTTCCTTACCTTAGTTGGTAGTCTTAGTCTTTATTATTGGAAAGAAAAAATCAGTGCTTACTGGCTTTTAATTAATTCAGCCTTGGTTCAAGGTCTTGGAAACATAATTTTAAAAAGTATCTTTTCTCGCCCACGACCAGCTGTTTCTGGCCACTTAGTCCATGCAACTGGCTTTAGCTTTCCAAGTGGACACGCGATGGGAAGCATGCTCTTTTATGGAACTCTGATCCTCGTCTTACCCAACCTGATAAAAAATAAAAAAATACGATTAAGTATCCAATTAATTTTAGGGCTTTTAATTTTATTTATTGGCATGAGTCGAGTCTATCTTGGCGTTCATTATCCGACAGATGTTTTAGGGGGCTGGCTGATTGGGGTAACTTGGCTCTTGGCAACTTACCCAATTTTCAAAAAATTGGAGTTCAAACAAGAATTTGGAGGAAATAAATAAGTATGTTTCAATTTAAAACAAGTCAACAAAAAAGATACTACACTTGGAATGAAGCTTTACGTGAAACTTTTTCAGAAAAACTATTTAAAGTCCCCATTGACGGTGGCTTTGATTGCCCTAATCGTGACGGAACAGTTGCAACAGGTGGCTGTACTTTTTGTAGTGTTTCAGGGTCTGGTGATATGATGATTGCTCCAAGTGATCCTTTACCCATTCAATTTCGAAAAGAAGTCGACCAAATGCATAAAAAATGGCCAAAGACTAAACAATATATTGTTTACTTTCAGAATTTTACAAATACACATGCACCTTTAGAGGTTATCAAACATCGTTTCGAACAAGTTTTAAATGAAGAAGGGGTTGTCGGTTTATCCATCGGAACTCGTCCTGATTGCCTACCAGATGAGGTTGTCGCGTACTTAGCTGAATTAAATGAACGCTTCTATTTATGGGTTGAATTAGGTCTACAAACAACTTATGAAGCAACGAGCCAAATGATTAACCGAGCCCATGATTATCAAACTTATCTTGATGGTGTTGCAAAATTAAGAAAACATAATATCCGTGTCTGTACCCATCTTATCAATGGCTTACCCGGTGAAACACATGAAATGATGCTAGAAAATGTACGACGAACGGTCCAAAATTCCGATATTCAGGGGATTAAATTACATCTCCTTCATCTGATGACTAATACAAAAATGGTCAAAGACTATCAAGAAGGACGATTACAATTAATGTCACAAACAGACTATGTCCGTTTGATTTGTGATCAGTTGGAAATTATTCCTCCTAATGTCATTATTCACCGGCTCACTGGAGATGCTCCTCGAGAAACCATTATTGGGCCAATGTGGAGTTTGAAAAAATGGGAAGTCTTAAATGCTATTGATCAAGAATTAGTCAAGCGTAAGACATACCAAGGAATTTATACTAATTAAATATAAGGAAGGTTCTCTATCGATGCTATTATCTGCGTTACGTTTCAGTCATTCTTTATTGGAGGAAATCATTCAACCTGGTGATTTGGTTGTCGATGCAACCATGGGAAATGGAAATGACACCGTGTTTTTAGCAAAACTAGTAGGCGAAAGCGGGCGAGTTGAAGCTTTTGATGTCCAACAGCAAGCTTTTGATGCAACCTATCAACGCCTAAAAAAAGAAGCAGTCTTAAAACAAGTTAATTTAAATCTTCTGAGCCATGAACAACTAGATACTGTGCTAGAGCCTCAAGATAAGGTAAAAGCTGCCATTTTTAATCTTGGCTATCTACCTAAAGGAAATAAAGAAATTATTACTAAAAGTAAAACAACGTTACAAGCTGTTACTAAATTGTTAGAGCGACTCGATGCAACAGGGCGAATCATTTTAGTTATCTACTCTGGACATCCTGGTGGCGAAATTGAAAAACGTGATGTTTTAGACTACACAAAAAAATTACCTCAAGACTTATTTTCAGTCCTCCACTATCAATTTATTAACCAAAAAAACTGTCCTCCTATGCTCATCTGTATTGAAAAAAAACATACGTAAATAAAAAAGCGAGATTGACCTTAATGTGGTCAATCTCGCTTTTGTCTATCTTTAAGGCGCGTTTTCTAGGACCCACATGATTTCACCATGATAAGTTTCCGCTAAATTCCCAGATGCGACCTCTAAATAGAGCCCCTGTTCTCCAGCATTCAATAAAATCGTCTCCTCTGGTTTAACACGTTGTTCCATCACTTTAACCTCAGAATTGGAACCAATCCCTTTATCAGCAAATTTCAAATGACCTAACAAAGTTAATTTTTCTGTTTTAAAACCACCAAACTCACCTAATAAACGCCAATTAACGAGCTCACCACTTGGAGTTTCTTGTGTGTTAACCACACTTATTTTAGGACTATCTTGAGGATAAATGGTCTCAACTTGATTAGATAGTTGTCGACTCCCAAAATTGATTGCCTTAGACACTCTAATTTCTGATTTTGGTTTAAAATAAAGATTAATAATGGTTTCTTGACTTGGAACCTTCCCATCTTTAATTTCTTGACCATTCGCTGTTGCTTTTAGTGATTCATAGTCATAACCATCGGCACTTGTCTTACCTGTAACCACATCTGTTAAGTGACTTCCGACTGATATCTCAGTTAAATTATCAGCTTTTTTACGCTCCGTTGACGTCGTTGAGATAAAGATGGAACGTTCCGTCCCAGAATACAAGTAATTAACAGTAACCTTAACAGTACTTAAAGCATAATAAATCTTCACTTCATCCAAATCTGAATCGACTTTTTTACTATATTTATTACCCAGCGTCCCCGATTTTTCTTGATCTAATTTTAATTCTTCATATTCTAGTGGAACCTCAAATTCTAATTTTTTTCCCAGACGGATATCGGCTTCTTTTTTCAAACTCTCTGGTTGTGGTGTCAGTAGAGTATCTACTAAATAATAAGTGATTTTAATATGTTTTAAAACATAGACCTGTACATTTTCTTTTTTTGACACTGCATTATCATCGTTACGAATCAGTTGAACACTTAAAGGATAATTACCTGCTTTTTTATCGGAAAATAGTGACCGTTCAACTGGTAGCTCCCAACTTCCTTCTAACTGTCCCGCTGGATAAGAGTAGTCCGCAATCGTTTCTGTTTCACGTATTATTTTTATCTTACCCCCTTTTTCTAAAGGGTCGCGCCATGTTCCTTTTACTACCAATTGACCTGTTTCATTTATCTTAATCTCATGTTCTTCTTCCCTAAGCTTTAAAATTGGCTCTTCACTTTCTTTAACAATCAACCCTATCCCTCTTGTACTCTGCTTATCTGGATAAGTCGTGTTTTGAATCTTAGTTTCAATCTGATAACGTCCGATTGGTAATGTTTCAGTTCCTAACAATTTAATCTTCCACTCGCCAGAATCTTTATTCCCACCATCGTAACTTGTTTGTTCAATAATCCCTATCGGCTCGCCTTTTTCATTTTTAACATTAAATGAAATTATCCCTTTTGGTGGATTATTTTCATCATACCAGTCACCAAAAATTTCAAGCGAAGAATCACCTTCCGTCATCTCAAAGTCTTCATTTTCAGGATTAATTTCAGGATTCGCATCAATCACTGCTAACGACGTTGTAAACGAAAGCGTTAATTTTTCATTTGGCTCGACATCTCTAGGTGTCACTTTACTTCCCAGACCAGAATCTGTTTTCCAACCAACAGAAGCATTTTCATTAAGGATAATCTTTTCTACATCATTTGGTTGAGATTCTAACCCTGTTCCATCAAATTTCCGATTAGAAAAAAAAGTGTACGGATTGTCTTCACTTGGCAATTGGAATGCTGTGTTCCCCACATGATAATTCACTAAATCAGGATAATCAAATTTGGACCGTTTAAAAATATAATTCAAACGGTATTCATCTGTCTTAGTATAAACCCCTCGATTTCTGCCCAAGGAATAAACAGGAACCTCATCATTTTCTCCTAGTTTAAAATCATGACCATAATAAATCCCATACTTCAATTTTTTACCGGACTGATTCCAATAATGAATATCCGTCTTAACCGCAAGACTATTTTTATCTTGTTTCATTTCCATCTCTAGGAGATAACTGCCCTCATCTATTAACAAAACTGCTTTTGCTTCTTTTTTATTTCCTAATAGTCGTTTTTCGCGAGAGTCTAAATCAGAAGTAACATCAACACCTAAAATTTTATTAATTCTTTTTCCCTCTGCATCAATAACCATTGCACCACTACTGTACAACCTTAACTGTTGGCTTTCTGTATTTCCCCCTTGAACCTTTCTCGAAAAAACCGAGCCAATATAATCAGCCGAACCTTCTTTTTTTAATATAACATTAGAAATTGCTGCAAAATCTTTAGGATTGGATAAAGGAGAATCGTACTGATAAAGACTTCTAAAACCAAAACTAAAAATAAGCGATGTCTCGCTTCCTGGCAACTTTGCTTCAAATTCATTTTCACCATTTGTATAATCTTTATAGCCAATCGATTGATAATAACTTTCTCTCTCCATCATTTTTTTGCTAACCGCAACTACAGAACTTGAATATGATAAAAAACCAATCCCTACAAAAAACAAACTTAGACTAATCAATAAGGTAACTCTTTTATAGCTTATTTTCCCCATATTTCTCCCCTCGATTTTCACTTTGTTTACTATAAAAAAAAAGTAATTATTACTAGGTTTTTAACACACTAATAATAACTACTAATTGATATTCCATATAAAAACTATTAAACACAAACGCTCGTTTTTTATCTTTTTTGTGAAAATACTCAACTTAAGTATACACAACATCCTCATTTTTCACTACCTATTAATTTTAGCTAACCTCTAACAATTATTTTATAACAACCATATAAAATCCAATGAGAATATCAAGTCTGAATAAAAGATAGTAATAATACAGTAATAATAAAATCGTTTCCTAAGTATTTTTTTTATCCTACAATAAATAAGTTTATTTTATCATTAAACGGTCAAAAAGAGATGAATTTGAGGAAAACTCTCAAATTCATCTCTTAATCAAAATCACTACTTTTTTTATTTTTAACTTTCAATCAAACAATTAAAAGGCGTTCTCTAATATCCAAGTAATTTCACCACGATAAATTTCTGCTAAGTTTCCTGATTCGACCTCTAAATAGAGCCCCTGTTCTCCTGCATTCAATAAAATCGTTTCTTCTGGTTGGATACGTTGTTCCATCACTTTAACCTCAGAATTAGAACTAATCCCCTTATCTGCAAATTTTAAGTGACCTAGTAAAGTTAGCTCTTCGTTTCTAAAACCACCAAACTCACCTAATAAACGCCAATTAACGAGATCACCATTTAGGGTTTCTTGTGTATTGATCACACTTATTTCAGGACTATTTTTAGGATAAATTTTTTCCACTTGTTTCGATAATTTTTGGCTCCCAAAATCAATCGATTTCGGGACTTTGATTTCTGATTTTGGTTTAAAATAAAGATTAATGATCGTTTCTTGATTCGGAACTTTCCCGTCTGTAATTTCTTGACCATTCGCTGTTGCTTTTAATGACTCATAGTCATAGCCTACAGCCGTTGTTTTATCTGTAACAACATCTGTTAAGCGACTTCCGACTGAAATGTCGGTTAGATTATCAGCCTTTTTACGCTCTGCTGATGTCGTTGAACTAAAAATCGAGCGCTCAGTCCCTGAATACAAGTAATTAACGGTCACTTTGACTGTACTAAAATCATAATAAATCTTCACTTCATCCAAATCTGAAACGACTTTTTTACTATATTTATTACCTAGCGTTCCTGATTTTTCTTGATTTAATTTTGCCCTATCATATTCTAAAGGAACTTCGAATTCTAAATTTTTACCTAGACGTATGTCGGCTTCTTTTTTCAATTCGTCTGGCTGTGGTGTCATCAAAGTATCACCTAAGTAATAAGAAATGATGATCCGTTTTAAAACATGAACAGCTACGGTTTCCCGTTCCGAACTTGCGTTATCACTATTACGGACAAGTTGAATATCTAAAGAATAATCACCTGCTTTTTTATCTGAAAAAAGTGATTGGTCTATGGGTAACTCCCAGTTCCCCTCTCTTTGTCCTGCAGGATAAGAGTAGTCAGCGATTGTTCCGGTTTCATTTATTACCTTTATCTTACCCCCTTTCTTTAGAGGGTCTTGCCACTTCCCTTTTATTATAAATTGTCCAGTTTCATTTTTTTTGATTTCAAATTCTTTTTCAAGAATTTCTAATTTCGGTTCTTCACTTTCTTTAACAATTAAACCTATTTTTCGACTACTCTTTTTACTTGGAGTTTTCGTATTTTTAATTTCTGTTTCAATTTGATAACGTCCAACTGGTAGTTTTTCCGTTCCTTCCAATTTAACTTTCCACTCGCCAGAATCTTTATTCCCACCATCATAGCTCGTTTGCCCTACAATACCTGTCGCTTCGCCTTTTTCATTTTTAACCTTAAATGAGATTGTCCCTTTGGGTGGATCATTTTCATCGTACCAATCACCCAAAATTTCAATCGAAGCATCGCCTTCTGTCATCTCAAAATCTTCATTTTCAGGGTTAATTTCAGGATTAGCATCCATCACTGCTAACGATGTCGTAAACGAAAGCGTTAGTTTTTCATTTGCCTTAACATCCCTTGGTATCACTTTACTTATCAAAGCGGAATCAATTATGTCGTTAGATTCCTCTCCATTCAAAATCACCCTATCTACATCATTAGGCTCAGACTCTAACCCTAGTCCTGTAAAGGTTTTATTCGAAAAAACTTCAAATGGATTATCACTACTCAATGTTTGTCTATCAGTATGACCAACTTGATAATTCACTAAATCAGGATACTCAAATTTAGAACGTTTGAAAATATAGTTTAAGCGATATTGATCTGCCAGAGGATCAATCTCTGCATCCGTCTTAGTGTAGACCCCACGATTTCTACCCAATGAATAAATAGGAACCTCATCATCACTTCCAAGTTTAAAATCATGGCCATAATAAATCCCATATTTTAATTTTTTCCCCGATTGATTCCAATAATGGATATCCGT
Organism: Vagococcus sp.; assembly: GCF_052102835.1. Classification (NCBI taxonomy): domain Bacteria; kingdom Bacillati; phylum Bacillota; class Bacilli; order Lactobacillales; family Enterococcaceae; genus Vagococcus; species Vagococcus sp. The sequence continues at coordinate 87,357 of NZ_JBQEIL010000007.1, read as the reverse complement.
TTTTACGGCTAACATATTAGAATCACCTTTCATTTCCATTTCTAAAAGATAATCACCTTCATTGATGAGTAAGACGGCTTTATCTTTACTTCGATTTCCAAGCAACGTTTTTGTTCGCCTGTCTTTAGAAACAGTTTGAGTCGATTCTACATCTGGATTTATCACTCTCTTCCCTTGAGCATCAATCACCATTGCCCCGCTATTAAAATACCGTGCTCGTTCTTTAGTTTCCTCACCATCTTGCCCTTGATAAAGAGAACCGACATAATGGTCGTTTTGCGGCTGATCTAAAAGCACGTTCGCTACTGGAATATACTCTTCAGAGTCCATAATGGGGAGCTCAGTCCAATTAGGATCCCTAAAGCCAAAACTAAAAATAAGTGAATCATCGTTTCCTAGGTATTTTGTTACAAATTCATTTTCATGACCCGTATAATCTAAATAACCAATGGACTTGTAGTACTGCTCTCTCTCCACCATTTTATTACTTTTTTCTGCCATAACAACCGTTGAACTAGATAAAATGCCGACCCCTATAAAAAACAAACTGATACAAATCAATAAGATGACACTTTTATTACTTATTAATTTCATTTCTTTCCCTTCCCCTCATTTTCCATGTAATTGATTATAAAAAAATTATTATCATCTCTTGATAATAATTACTAATTAATAACGACGACAATAAACTATCAAACAAAAACATCTATTTTTTATATTTATAGATAGATACTTAAATCTATTATACATAATATCAAAGGGTTTCTCCACCCCAAAAACTAAATACAATACTTCAAAACGTTTTTAATGAACTAATATACGATTTATGTATTCTCAATTGACGAATACGTTTATCAATCGTCCGTTTATAAGAAAAGAGAACGATAAGTCCTTTTTATTAAAAGGATTTATCGTTCTCTTATTATTCTTTTTTTATTTTAAAACTGTTTTTTTATAAAAATTTACTCCCCTTTTTCCTCTTTCCCACGTTTTCTAAAATATCCGATACCCGCTATCACGAGTAACGCAACGATTACGATAATAAATGCACGGGTGCCTGTACTCTTTTGTTGTGCTTTCTTATCTGTCTTATCTCCTAATTCTTTTGCAAATAGAGCATTCGCCACATAACGATAATCGTCTTGTTGATGGGCTTTATTTGTAATTGAATTAGCAAAGACTAACACGTCGACATCTGAATTTTTAAGTTCAGCCACTTGAGTCGAGCCTTTGTATTTCTTAATATGATCGGCTGACATAAAGCCTTCAATCAAATCATCTTTCGTTGTCTTTACTAAAACTTTAGCATCTTTTGGTGTTTTGGTAATCATATTACCACCATAACCATACATAATTTGATCTTTATCTTTTTTATAATTAGCAGTAACTAAGCTATCATCAATATATTCTACTGTCGTTAGTGCATCATAATCAAAATCTTCACTACGCTCAAAATCAAATCCTAATTTTAAATTCTTCACGCTATCGGATGCATAAGAACCTAAAGCGATATAAGGCTTACCATCTAAAACAGCTTTTTCTTCCGTTTCATTCAATGGTTGATTACCGATGATAACATCAGCCTCTTCAACAGAATCAGCTAAATCAAAATTTAGTTGTTCTTTCAAGGCATAGAAATCCCAATTAAGTGACGTATTTAAACGGTTAAAGTAACCATCTAAGCCAAATTCTTCATCTGTTCCTTCTTTCACCATAAAAGCAGGTTCTTTACCAGGAATATAAACTTTTGGTGATTTTTTAATTTCTTTTGCTTCTGGTAATTTTTTAACTTTGAGGGCATGAAGAATATAATCATCTTTGACTTGATCAAAGGCTTCTTCAGAAATCAAGAAGTCACCGATATAATCTCCCGATTCAATCATGCTTACCTTTTGTTTATCTTTAATCAATTGATTAACCGCTTGAACCGCATGAATTGAATTATTATCTAAAACTAAATAACTTCCCTCTCCTGTAACTTCTGATTTCAATGGTTTAAATTCTTCAATGACTGTCATTGATTCTTGTGGAATGGCCTCTTTTTTCGTAATAACATCCATTGAGAACCCTCGCAAGTCTGCGAATGCAGTCAATGGTTCTGAATAAAGTGACGTCCAATTTTCAATCACCACATTATCATATAAAACAGCATTGGCCATATTACGCTTCGGTTGGTGCATATCTACAACCATCGTTCCCTTAGGATAGGTTTGCTCATTGATTTTTGTTTCTTTATTAAGCTCTTTCACTTGGACATCATTTCTTAATAAATAAGTTACGATTTCTGAAGTGGCTTGACGGTTTCTCTGATTTTTTGAGTCTGTTGGAATTACATAATACTCTGGGAAGAAGTTATCATTCTCTTCATGCTTTTTCCTAAAGACATCAGCTTCTTTACCAATTTCATCTGTTTGACTCACATAATAAGGGCGAATTGATTCGGCATCTTCGTTATCAACACCACGAACCCATCCTTTTAGTTGATTTCCATAAAAGGCTTGTTTGTTATCACCAACATATTTACCATTATTAACTAACGCATATTTGACTGCCTGTACAGCATCTTCATTACCATAGGGAACTTCTACAGTATAAGCAGCTGCACCATGTAGGAATGAATACTGTGGTGTATAACTCGTTGACATATCATCAAAAGGTACCCATTCAAAAATTCCCTCTTCATTTTTCTTCAAATAATCACGCATAGGCATTTGGAAACTATTAATCGAGTCATTATTAACAATGGCTGTCGCTCCAAAAGCTTCTCCCTGTTTCAAGGCATTTTCAATAAACAAATCATATTCAACGTTAGGATCATGCGTTGGAGAACAAGGTTCTACTTGAAATTGATTGTAAAACCCATGAATTTCATATAAGTTAACTGGATTCCATTCAGCAATTAATTGAGTCATCGCTTGTGTTTCTGGTTGAACTTGATAAGTATTGTCACGATTCAAATCAAAACCATTTCCATTCGTTCGGACATTGACTGCATGAGCATCAGCATTTTCAGATGGAACTAATATAAAGAAGACATTTTCTAGCATCTCTTTAACGTTGGCATCTGTATCTTCAATTTCATAAAATTGGTTTAATTGCTCTTCACTTAAATTAGCAGCTGCGTCAGGATCATCTGGGTGTTCTTCGCTTTTCACCCCATCACGAATATAACCAACCCCCGTTACGCCTTTATCTTGAATCATTTCTGACCATTTAACACCGCGGTCTGTTTTTTCTTTCTCTACCTGTTTTTTACCTTCTGGTGTTAACTCTGTGATTGTTCGATAAGGAATTTGACTGTCTGCTTTATCAACGAATTCTTTTGTAAATTCCATCACTGCATCAACACCTGGGTTTTCATCCGAATGGATATTACTATAAACAATCGGAACTTTATAGGAAGCCTTACCAGACTCCACTTCTTTTAAGACTTTTTTTGGATCTTGCATCGCTTCTTTATTTAATTTTTGATAGTCTTCAATCGATTTTTTAGAATCAGCGATAAATAGAGCTTGCATTGGCCGTCCTTGGGCTGTTGTTCCAAATTCTTTGACTTCTGCATAAATCCCTTTTTCATTCGCTATTTTAGCATAATCTAACAGGGATTGATCTAGGCCTTCATATAAATGATAATTCTCGTACGGTTTCACCTCGACCTTTGTTTTCGCCAAAACCTCCTTACTATCTACCAACTCTAACTCGTAAGTTCCCGTATAATCTAAGAGTGAATTTCTAATCTGAGCACGTGCCCGACCGTCAATCCCATTGACGCCATACATATACTCAGTATTAAAGGTTAATTTTATTTTATCTTGGTCCACCGTTGTTTTAATATCTTTAAAGAAAGGTATGGAAGGATAACTCGTTTCTTCGTCAACGGTCACTGGAAATGTTTGCCACTTAGATAGATCATCTCCTAGATATTGATGGGGAAATTCTTTCTTGTCCTGAATTCCTTCATCACGTGATAATTTCCATGTTACATTTTTAACTAGCTTATCTAAATCAGCTTTTGATTGCCCAGGAAGTTCTACTGTCGCTTCAAAAGCCTGTTTGTCTGTGAGTGATATGACATTGGATTCTTTATTTTCTTTATTAGAAAAAGCTATTTTTCCCTCTTCAGCCGCAAAAGATAATTGTCCACCCCCTAATACAATCGTACAAACTAATAAGCTCCCTAGTACCTGACACGATTTACTTTTATTTCTCATTTTCCATCCTCCTCGTTCATTTTGTATCAAAGTAATAGTAACACTGTTTTGGAAGCGTTTTCTTTTTTGTTGTTATTTTTTACTATTCTCTAAGGTTACTCTTACTATTCTCTCAATATGTCGATTAACTATCAACCCCCTTGTGGACAAATAGAGGAACTCAATGTGACGTACATCAGCCGCACCATACTTAATGTCCATTATAAAAAAACCCCTAAGATAGTTAAGTTCACTATTCTCAGGAGTCCTCACTCTTTATTTTATTATTTTAAACTTACTTTTTTCTGGAATTGATTTAAAACCAAAGCAATCACAACTAGACACACTCCGACTAGAAAAACATTGTGAATACTTCCTGATAAGATATTTCTCAAATCACCAATTAACTCACTTGGCAGCTCGTTTGCTGTGTGTGGATTAATTAGTTTATTCATCATTCCTTTGTTTGCACCTAAACTTTCTTTAGCTACTAAGCCTTTGTCCATCGTGCTATTTAAAACTAAACCAAAAGCTGAAATCATAATCGTTTGTCCCACTGTTCTAGAAAGCGTAAAAATTGACGTTGCAACTCCCATATGATGTGATTCCACTGTTGATTGTGCTAAAACAGTTAAGATTGTCATGGTTAAACCAAAACCAACACCAAAAATAGCTGAAAAAATTAAAAAGGTACTATAAGGTGTCGTTTCTGTAACTAAAACAAGGAAAATCCCACCCATTAAAATCGGTAATAAGCCCATTAAAATAATTTGACGATTATTAAATTTATTCATGATTTTACCACCTAGGAATGATCCAAACATCCAAATTACAGACATCGGTGCTAAAACAATCCCACCAATTGTAGCTGTTGTCCCCGCAACCCCTTGCATCCACATTGGAATATAGACTTCTACCCCCATTAGGAAACCACTAATTAAAGCCGCAATTAAATTCACAATCACATACGTTTTGTTCTTAAATAAATCTAATGAGATAATTGGGTCTGGCACACGTTTTTCTGTTCGAATAAATAAATATAATGCCAAGAAGAAACTGGCAAATGATATGATCGTAATAAAACTAAAACCGTCACTAATGGTTTGAAATCCGTATAGAAGTGACATTAGCATCACCACTAGAATCACACTACCGAGATAATCAACTGGCCCTTTATCAATTTCAAAATCATCTTCTATCATATAAATCCAGAATAATAGCATTAATACTAAACCAATCGGTACATTAATCAAGAAAATCCAATGCCAACCAACATAATCAACAATAAAACCGCCAGCTAAAGGACCAACGATACTAGCAATCCCCCAAGCTGCACTATTCAAACCTAGTATATTTGCTCGCTTTTCAATCGGGTATAAATCAGCAATAATCGTCAAAGAAACTGGTACAATCGAACCGGCCCCAATCCCTTGAATCGCTCTAAAAATAATCAACTGAATCATATTTTGACTAATCCCTGATAAAGCAGATCCAATAATGAAAATTAAAATTCCAACCATAAAAACTGGTTTTCGCCCAATTTTATCTGCTAATTTACCATAAATGGGTGTCATCATCGCATTCGTTAATAAATAAATGGATATAACCCAGTTCATAATATTAATCCCTTTAAGTGACCCGACAATCGTTGGCATCGCTGTCGAAATAATCGTGCCCTCAATCGCTGTCATAAATGTGGCAATAAACACACAAATGGTGACAATCCTTACATTTGTTTCTCTTTTCTTTGTCATAATTTCCTCCTTACAAAATAAAGACCCTCACAAGTAAAAAAACTTGTCAGGATCATTGGTTAATCTATTGCGCTAAACTTGTTTGTAGTGCAGCAATTTTATCCGTTTTCTCCCATGTAAAATCTTCATCTTCACGACCGAAATGACCATAAGCAGCCGTTTTCTGATAGATTGGGCGACGTAAATCTAACATTTCAATAATCCCTTGCGGTGATAAGTCAAAATGCTCACGAATAGCTTTAATTAATTGACTTTCACTAAATTCACTTGTACCAAAAGTATCGACTGCAATTGAAACTGGTTGAGCAACACCAATGGCATAAGCCAACTGAACTTCACATTTTGTGGCTAATTTTGCTGCTACAATATTTTTAGCAATATAACGAGCAGCATAACTTGCCGAACGATCCACCTTCGTTGCATCTTTTCCTGAAAAAGCGCCTCCACCATGACGAGCAAACCCACCATAAGTATCGACAATAATTTTACGACCTGTCAAGCCAGAATCACCTTGAGGGCCCCCAATGACAAAACGTCCTGTTGGATTAATAAAATAGCGGGTGTCTTCATCTAATAATTGCGTTGGAATCACCTCATTGATGACTAGCTCTTTCATATCTTTTTGGATCGTTTCGAGTGTTACTTCTTCATCATGTTGCGTACTAATGACAATGGTATCGACACGAATTGGTTTTCCTTGTTCATCGTACTCGACCGTCACTTGTGATTTAGAATCCGGACGTAAGTAGTCAAGGCGATCCGTTTTACGTAATTCAGCTAATTTTTGAGTAATCCGATGGCTTAATGCAATCGGTAATGGCATTAATTCGGGTGTTTCATCAATCGCAAAACCAAACATTAACCCTTGATCACCTGCACCTATATCAGATGCCTCCGTCTGACCTTCTTTTTTCTCTAATGCTTCATCAACACCTTGAGCAATATCAGGTGACTGTTCATCAATCGCTACCATCACTGCACAAGTGTCCCCATCAAACCCATACTTCGCACGAGTGTACCCAATCTCTTTAATCGTTTGGCGAACCACTTTTTGAATATCAACATAAGCTGTTGTTGTAATTTCTCCAAAAACAAGGACAAGTCCTGTAGTCACGGATGTTTCACAAGCCACACGAGCATTCGGATCTTTAGCTAAGATCGCATCTAAAATCGCGTCACTAATTTGATCGGCTACTTTATCTGGATGGCCTTCTGAAACTGATTCTGATGTAAATAATTTTTTTTCTTTCATTCTGTTATTCCCCCTGAGGTATTTTTTCGGTTACAAGGAATCTTTACAAATCTGACGTAAATCCTATCGGGAATCTTGCACCACGGCTAGTATAACAGAAATTAAGATATTAGCCTACTTAATTTACAACAAATAACATCATAGATAAGACCCATTATCCCCTAGTTTAGCTGAAAATCATCAACTCATTATTTTAGAGAAAACCTCTTTCTTCAAAACTTAACCAAATTCACCTTTGGAACAATCTCACCTTTTATGCCTTATCCATGACTAAAAAATGCAAGTCTCTAACTAAATTACCCTTCATTTTTAGAATGATTTTAAAATATATTCCGAAAATTCTTGACCTTTCAATTAACTTTTCCTATCATAAATAGAGACGATAAGATAAGGGGGAAAAAAATGACGCGAAAACGCTCTTTTTCATACTTGGGATTTGCGCTTTTAGTAACGACTTTACAAACAGCATTGTCTTTACTTCCTGGTTATCTTTACTTTAGAGAAAATAGTCAAGGCCCAATGATTTTACCTTACATGATTGTTTATCTTTTACTCAGTGACTTTTTCCAAGTTTTTGGAAAAGCATCCTATAAAAAAGGCCATTCGATTCCTATTCCGATTTATGCTTTAAAAGTAATTATTAGTGGGTTTTTAATTTTAATGATTATCAAGCAAACGACTTTTCTCTTTGTCTTTATTTTTATAGCGTATGAACTTTTTCAGTTGCTGATCTTTCTAAAACAGTTCTTCTACATTGATTCTATTTTTTATTCTTTAACCAATGCCCTTTTTAAAGGGGTTGTTTTTAATCAGATGCTGACAATTAGTTATCCTTTTAACTATGACTTTAAACAAATTCAGCCCTTCATCTTTTCCTTCTTTTTAATTTTACTTTTAACTATTTTAACCCAGGGCATGTACTCCTTTTTATCTAAACAAACGTGGTTCTTGATTTTATCTTTTCTTTGTTTGATTGCTCTTTATTATTTGCTTTATCGTCAGTTTAAACAAGGGGATCTTATTCTTTGGAAATTTATTAGTTTTAGTGCCAGTAATATGATTGCTTTGTTCTTTTTTGCTAAATCAAGAAATGCTCAAAAAAAAGAGGTCGTCCTCTATCTTTTTGGTTTAGTTGGCATGTTTGTCTATTATCTATAAGAATTAATAAAAATAAATCTACCAAATGAAAAATTTGGTAGATTTATTTTTTTAAGCTATAAGATTAGCCTCTTTTTTCCAAGGCCAAAGCCACTGTTCGATCTGCTAAAATATTTTGTGGATCAATCACTTCTCCTTTTAAGTAAGGCTGTTTGTCTTCAACTAGAGATAATTCAGTACAACCTAGTAATAAAACATCACAATTGAAGTCAGTAAACATTTCATCTAAAATTTCATAGTAAAGAGAAACATCTAAATCATTTTGTTCTTTGATTTTATTAAAAATCAGACGACTCACCTTAGCCTGAATCTCCTTTGAGGGATGAACTGCCGTAAAACCAGCTTCTTCAATAAAAGGATCATAAATTCGGTTCTTAATGGTCCCTTCCGTCCCAATAATTCCAACACGTGTTGTTTTTGAGCGTGGCGCATCAATCGCCTCCACAGCTAAAGCAGGCATATGTAAAATCGGAATCGGCGTTGCTTGTGTCAATTCTTGATAGAAATAATGAGCTGTATTACATGTCAAAACAAAAAAATCAGGTTCTAACACACTTTGTTTTTCTAAAACATCCACTAAACAAGGCAATGGATTGGCATTTTTTTCAGGATTCATAATATAACTACTACGATCAGGAATCGTTGAATAGTTAATTAAAATATAATCCAAGTATTCTTGATCTTTCGTTGCCGGTGTTTTACGATTAATCATTTTGATATAAAGTTCTGTTGCCATCGTTCCCATTCCACCAATGACCGTAAAAAATGACTTCATCAACTACACCACTCTTTTTCCATATTTTTTAAATTCACGACGATAATAGTGGAACATGCGTTGCATTAATAAGAAACGTTTAAAACTTTTATCCCCTTCGTAATAAAAAGTATAGCCATAACGTTTTTCTCTAATCATTCGTTGGGCTTGCTTTTTATATTTGGTATTGGGAACATAACGATTAAAAATATCAATTGGAATGTTTAACCACAATTGACCTTCCTCTTCAGGAATATGACTAAAAACAGGGGCGCTCTCTTTCAGATCGTCATAGATATAATCTCTGACGACCCATTCTGCCAAGTTCAAGCCATTTAAAGTCACAAAAAAGCTACTGCGTCCTTGACGCAAATTGATTTCAAAGAATTTAAACGTTTGATCTTTAATATCATATTTTAAATCAAAATTAGCAAATCCTGTGTATTTAATATCTTCTAAGAAATACTTCACTTTTTCAAAAATTTCTTCATCATAATCAGGCATGATGGCTAAATAATTCCCAATACCTAATGGCGTTGGGTCTTCTAATAGCGGGTGTCCTAAGCACATCATCTTAACTTGATGATGTTTATCCACATAAACGTTTAAAACACGCATTGGACTTTCATCACCCTCAACAAACTCTTGTAAGACCATATTCTCCAAATACCCCGCTTGGTAAATCCCTTTTACGATTCGTTCATACTCAGATTGTTCTTGAATAATATAAACTTTTTCTTTAATCGGATCTTCAAAATCATTCCAAGACACACTATTAGCTGGTTTCAAAGCAATGGGATACCCAAAAGGATTTTGAGCTTGATCACTATCAGCCATCTCCTTAGTAACAATCTGTGTTTTAGGATAAGGTAAATTGTATTGCTCACAAACATCATAAAAGCTTTGCTTATTCACTAATTTTTTTTCAAGTTTTTTATCAATATACGGACATACAAATGTTTCTGATAATTCGTCTAAATGTTTTGATATTAACTCTGTATACCAGTCACCCATTCCCATTAGAACTACCGGAACACCCACGTCTTGATAACGTTTAGCCACCTCTCTCATCGTAGTGATGAAAGTTGGATCTGTATCAAAATCAGGTACAATTTCTAAATCTAAAATTTTTGAATGTTGCGTTGGAGCAAGTGAGGCACTTGCGATTACTTTTACCGGTTTTTCTGTCATTTCATTAAATGAACGCGCCATCCCATAAAGGTTTAAGTCGCCACCTAATAAAACAGGAATAAATTCCTTTTTCATCGTCATTATCATCTATCTCCTTTTATTATTTGTTTTCAATAAAGTACACTTGATACCACTTAATAAAGGTATAGATTGTAAATATTTTTTGCATATTTGCAATACCCTGTTTTTGTTCTTCTAACAAACGATTTAAGTAAGCAGTATTAAAGAATTTTTTCGCAATGTCTGAATTAAATGCTTCTTTTAACATAGCTTGGTATTTATCTTCTTTTAACCAAGTTGCTAAAGGAGATGGGAAGCCTAGTTTTTCACGATTAACAATTCGTTCTGGTAACTTAGCTTCGGATGCTTCACGCCAAGCCGCTTTCGTCACGCCATCTCTCACGCGAGTATTAACTGGTAATTTTTTCGCGATTTCAGCCACTTCTTTATCAACTAAAGGGGTCCGAACCTCTAACGAATTCGCCATGCTCATTCGATCGGCTTTATGTAAGATATCATAAGCTAACCAACCATGAATATCAAAATGTTGCATTTGGGTAACATCGTCTTGACCCTTGACTTCATTAAACATTCCCTTAACATATTCTGAAGAAGGATGATTATATTTTGTATTTAATAATAACTCATCTCGCTCTGCTTCATTAAAGACATAGTTTACACGATAATAGCGTTCACTTAACGATTGAGCGCCACGAATTAGGAAACGTCGACCATGGAAGTGAGGCAAACGTTTGGCCGTTTGAGCCAATACTTTACGCATATTTTTTGTCGTAAATTTACGATATTTTGCAAAAGTATCCGCTTCTAAATATGTATTATAACCACCAAAGAATTCATCAGCACCTTCACCAGACAACGCCACTTTTACGTGTTTTCTCGTTTCTTTTGATAAGAAATAAAGTTGAATAGCAGATGGATTAGACAATGGTTCATCCATATAATACATCGCTGTTGGAATAATATCGAAAAAGTCATGATCATCAATCATAATTGGTGTGTTTTTTTGTTTGATTTCTTCTGCAAACTGTTGTGCCCAACTTAACTCGCTAATTTTTTCATCTGAAAAACCTAATGAGAACGATTGGATGTCACGATCTTGAGAGGCTTCATTTAAAATGTAACTAGAATCAATCCCGCTTGATAAAAAGCTTCCCACTTCAACATCAGCAATCATGTGTTTTTTCACAGAAGCATCGGCAGTTTCAATAATTTGTTGTTTTGCTTCTTCCATCGTAATGCTTTCATCCGTATCAAATTTAAAATGGTAATATTCATTAATCGATAATTTTCCAGCTTTATATTTAAATGAATGACCTGGATTTAATTTAAAAACATTTTTAAATAACGTTTCATCACTTGGGATATACTCAAAACTCAAATGAATCGGTAGCAACTCTTCATTTAATTCTTTAACAAATGAGGGATGATCTAAAAAACCTTTGATTTCAGATGCCCACATAAAGGTTGCGTCGTCTTTATAGTAATAAAGTGGTTTTATACCAAAATGGTCTCTTGCTCCAAAAACTTCTTGATTGCTTTTATCATAAATAATAAAAGCATACATGCCACGAATACGGTCTAATAACCCTTCTCCCCATGCATCATAACCATGAATTAAAACTTCTGAATCCACAGACGTTTTAAAGACATAACCCATTTCTTTTAATTCTTCACGTAATTCTTGATAATTATAAATTTCACCATTAAATGTTAATACTTTCGTATCATCTTGGTTGGTCATTGGCTGACTACCATGGTCTAAATCAATGATTGATAAACGACGAAATCCCATTGAGATAAAATCATCCTGATAAAATCCTTCATCATCCGGACCACGATGTGCAATTCGGTCTGCCATTTTTTTAATTGTATCTGATGCTATCATTTCTTGATTAATATATCCTACAAAGCCACACATAATTAAATCCTCCGTTTTTAGTTCGGTTTTATTAGCCTGATCTTAAAAAACGACCAGTTTTACTAGTATCTTTTAAGTATACTTCAACTACTTACTAAATTAAAGATTTCCGAGACCATTATATCAATTTTAGTAACGGGTTAACATAGTTTAAAGTTTATTTAACAAAATATTACACTCATTATTTGAAAGTTCGCCTTTATAATAAAAAACCCTAAAATAATCATCCTGATAATTGCCAGAATTTATTTTAAGGAAGTGATTAAAAACGAGACATACAAAGAACTACTTTTTTAACCACGTTTATTAAACAACGTTTTTTCTTTAGAAATAATTTCTTCTGTTGAAATCAAGTGATTCACTGATTCATTACTCTTCATCGATAAAATTGCAGCACTATACGCTAATCGCAAGTTTTTTTCCCAATCGATCGAATTTTGTAAGCCCCAAACATAGACGCCGGTTAAAACAGCACTCACTCCATTTGTATTAACAATCTCATTCGGAACTTTTTTCAAATAAATTTTTTCATTACGATTTAAAAAGAATAGACCTTCACTGATAGAAAAAACAATAATATTTTCAATGTTTTTAGTCAACATAAAAGCCATTGCCGTTTCTAAATCAACATAGTGCTCACCATAAAAATTAAGCAACTCCTTTAATTCTGCTGGTGTTGCAATTAATGTATGAATCTGTTGATTGGGACTAATTAATCTAAAGTTTTTATTGATGGACGTCGTTTTGATAACGATTGGTGTCGTGACATTTTTATAAATATAATCAAAAGTTTCGACCGGGATATTAGTATCAATGACACAGTATTTTGAAGCATTAATTTTATCAATATATTTCATAACAAAAGAAGGGGTCATTTTTTTGTAGATATCCATATCATCAATGCCCAGAATTTTCTTACCGCTCGCATCATCAATATATAAAAAAGTTGAGGTGTGCTCGTTCGCTATCCTTTCACAACATTGAATATCCATATTATTTTCTTTGCTATTATTAACAAATTTTTCACCATTCATATCATCTCCATAAACAGAGATTAAATAATTGGGAATATTTAGCTTTGTTAAAACCAATGAAATATTCCGCCCTGCTCCTCCTAATGTGAAATTGATTTTACCCGGATTGGAATTATTACTAATTAATTTCTCAGAAGATAACCCCATAATATCAATATTAATGCCTCCAATGACGGTGACAAAACTTAGATTATTTAGCACATAGCCTTTTCCTTTGATATAGCCCTTTTTCATTAAGTTATGGATGTGAGCCGCAACACCAGAACGAGTAATTCCTAGCATGAAAGCTAACTCATCTTGTGATATTAACGGGTTTTCTTTTATTATATTTAAAATTTCAAGTTCTCTTGAAGTCATCTTATCCTCCTAAAAAAATCATACCTCTATTTTACCATACAATTTTTACTTAATTAAATATTACCTAGACAGATGTTCTTATTAAAAAGTAAAAAATTGTCCTAATCATTAGTTTATAAAAATCAAGAACAAACATTATTTTATATAATAACCATTAGTTTAATAAAATCCTTTATAAACAAACGTTTAGTTTTTGAAATATTGTTTACAAAAAGAGAAGGAGCATCGTATAGTTAGTGACATCAAAGGAAACGTTATCAAATATTAAAATAAATTTTTGATACTTTTCCTATAGTAAAGGATGGTGGAATTTTTTGGAAAAAGAATATGTCGTTGTGATTGGTGGATTAAATGTCGACATTGCAGGTCTTTCAGGTCCAAATTATCGAGAAAAAGATTCAAATATTGGTCAAGTATCAATTAATGTAGGTGGGGTGGGACAAAACATCTCGCATAATCTAACAAAATTAGAAATACCAACCTATCTAATTAGTGTTTATGGTGACGATAACTTTGGGCATATTGCGAAAACTGAATGTGAAAAAAACAACATGAATCTTGAGTATTCGAAGTGTATCGATAGGACAGGCAACTCGATCTATTTATACGTTAACGATGACAAAGGGGATCTAGTCACAGCAATCAATGACATGAATATTATCAAATATATTACTCCTGAATTTTTAAAGGAACGTCTTGATTTCATTAACCAAGCTAAAATTGTTGTCATTGATTGCAACATTTCAAAAGAAGCAATCGAATGGCTTGCACAAAATGTAACTGCACCGATTTTTATCGATCCTGTTTCAGTTGCTAAAGTCGATCGAATAGAAAATATTTTAGGTCAAATCGATACATTGAAGCCCAACGAACATGAAGTCGAAATCTTAACAGGTGTCAAAGTCATTGATGAAGATAGCGCTCGTAAGGCTGCTCAAATTCTTAATGAAAAAGGCCTGAAAAATGTCTTTGTTTCATTAGGAGCTCAAGGCATCTTGTGTTCAAGAAATGGTGAAGTTGCTCTTGTTAAACCTCTTGCTAAAAAGATTGTTAGTACCAATGGGGCTGGTGATTGCTCAATGGCTACAATCGTTTGGTCTAGATTTAGCTATGGAGATGCCTTACCTCTAAAAGAAGTCGGGCTCTTTACACAAGCGGCAGCAAGTATTAATTTAGAGTCACCTTGTGCAGTTTCCCCAGAATTAAGTGTTCGAAATATTATCCTCAGAGCACAAGAAAATGTGGCAGAAGTAGTCACTAAATAAATAGTATTAAGGAGAATGGAAAATGGTAAAAACTCAAATTTATTCAATTGTTAATTATAATGAAGCGGTTCAAGTAATGGAGGCCGGTGCTGATCATATTGGTTTAGTTCCGATGCAGAATGGCGGCGTACCTGCTCATCGTGTTCCTTTTGATGTAGTTACTAAAATTTATGCTGAAGCAAAAAAACGTGGGGTAAAATCAATTGCGATTATGTTAAACGAAGATGTTGAAGAAATGTTCTTCATTCTTAAAACATTAAATCCAGATATCGTTCACATCGCTGGAATGGATTATACCTCTGACCAAGCTTTTGCAGATCGTTTACACAAAGAATGCCCTGGAATGGAATTAATGCAAGCTGTCTTAGTTGATGGTCCTGGTGCTGTCGACCGTGCCATTAAATATGCTAAATATTGTGATTATTTATTAACAGATACTGGTTTAGCCGCTGATACAGGCATTGGTGCAAGTGGAGAAACACATGATTGGAATATCGACCTTGAAATTGTTGAAAAAGTTAAAATACCAGTCATTATTGCTGGTGGTCTTGGCCCAGATAATGTTGAAGACTGCATTCGTAAGATTAAGCCTTATGGTGTTGACTCGCTTTCAAAAACATCTTTCAAATTCAAAGATGGTGTAATTGAAAAAGACATTCCCAAGGTTCAAGAATTTTGTCGCAAAGCTCAAGAAGTATCGAAAGAGCTAGGTCTAAAATAAAGGGGAACTTTAAATGAATTTTAAATTAGAACAAAAAGTAAAAGTATTGGTTACTTATGATATTAAGAAAAATCTAATCGAGATCTTAAATCATAACAATTACTCAAAGCCGATGATTGTTATTGATAACTTTTTACTAAACTCACCCATCATTAAAGAAACACTCACTGAACTAACCAAACAAGGAATTGAACACTTTATTTATAGTGACGTCGTTCCTGACCCACCAATAGAATTGATAGATACCGGGGCACAGCTCTTTTTAGAAAACAAATGCGATTCTGTCGTGGCTATCGGTGGCGGTAGCGTCATCGATGCGGCCAGAGGTATTAATATCGTCCGTCTCAATGGTGGTAAAATAAAGGAATACGTTTTTGATAAAATCGTTACTTCTCGTTGTTATGGTTTAATTTCAATACCAACAACATCTGGTACTGGAAGTGAGCTTTCCAACGCTTTAGTAATAACAGATACAGAAACACATGAAAAACTAGCCGTCTTATCCGATAATGCCGTTAGTGAATATGCATTACTTAATCCTAATTTAACACTAACTGTTCCTAAAAACATGACGATCATGACTGGATTAGATGTGTTTTCGCATGCGGCAGAAGCTTATACTTCTAATTTATCAAGTCCAATCATTGATGCTATCTGTGAAAAGATTATGTTTTTAGTTGTTAAATATTTACCAAGTGCTGTCAATAATCCTAACGACTTAGAAGCCAGAGAACGAATGATGGTAGCTTCTGCTCTTGGCGGTTGGGTCTTGAATAACGGGGGAACACATTTTGGTCACTCACTAGCGCACGTCGTGGGTGCTAAATTAAACATGCCACATGGAATGGCTTGTGCTTATTCACTACCTACTACTTTAAAATTAACAGCCGAAGTAAAACCGAATAAAATTAGAGAAATTGGGAACATTCTAAACATGAATTTTCCAGCAAATACTACAGATATTGACCTTGGAGACACTGTTGCTAAAGAATATAAAAACTTTAGAGATATTACATTAGGACTTCCTTCTTTTGAAACTCTAAATATCTCACAAGCAAGCCTTCAAGAATTAAGTGAACTTGTTTTAAATGAGCGCTTTGCACAAAATAGTCCATTTAAACTAACACCTGAAGTTGTTGCGGATGCTTTAAAGACGTTTGGATAAAGGGGAATATAAAATATGAGTATCATTAGTGTCTTTCGTGGGATCATTGCTCTTCTGTTTATTGCAGCAGTGGCCTTAGCATTTAGTTATCAAAGAAAAGGAATTCGTTATAAAAATATTATCATCATGATTTTATTACAACTAACAACAACCTTCTTACTTTTACAAACAAATATTGGTTTAAATCTCCTTTCTGGGGTATCGAATTTTTTTAATTGGCTAATTGACCAAGGAATGGCTGGAGTAAACTTTGTTTTCGGAGGTATTGCTATTGAAAGTGGCGCTTCTGTTTTCTTCCTAAATGTTTTAATGCCACTCGTGTTTATTTCAGCATTAATCGGTATTCTAAACTATCTAGGAATTTTATCTTTCGTTATTAAATGGGTTGGCTGGATTATCAATAAAATCACTGGAATGGGAGAACTCGAAAGCTATGTTCCTGTAGCTACAACTTTGTTAGGTTCTCCGCAAGTTTTCATCACCTTGAAAGATATTATTCCTAAATTGAATTCAAGACAATTATTTACCGTTTGTATGAGTGTCATGTCCTCTGCAAGTGCAGCAATGCTTGCCTCATATATGAAGATGATTGATGGCAAGTATGTCGTTGTTGCTGTCTTTCTAAACTTCCTTTCAGGTTTAGTTATCTCTGGAATAATGAATCCTTACGATACAAAAGAGACTAAAACAACAGAAATCACTACTGATGAGACACCAAAAGAAAAAGAATCGTTCTTTCAAATGCTTGGTGATTATATCAGTTCTGGCTTTAACTTAGCGATTATTGTCGCTGCTATGGTGATTGGTTTTATTGCCATCATCACATTTTTAAACAATGGCTTAGAAGCGATTATTGGCATATCTTTTACTGAAATTGTCGGCTATATCTTAGCTCCAATTGCTTACATTATCGGGGTTCCTTCAAAAGATATTGTCACTGTCGGAAGTATCATGGCGACTAAATTACTAACCAATGAATTTGTTGCCATGGGAGACGTAGCAGACGTTGTTTCACAATTATCAACCAAGTCAGTTGCTATGATCTCCGTCTACTTAGTCAGCTTTGCCAATTTTGGAACTTTAGGGATTATCTCTGGGGCGATTAAATCCATCGATGAAAGCAAAACAGGCGATGTTGCTAAGTTTTCTTTAAAATTAGTTTTAGGAGGAACTTTAGCTGGTCTACTGACCGCAACCATTGTCGGTTTCTTCTTCTAACTAAATAAATGACATAAATAAAAAATCTTATTAATTATAAAAATATTAAATCCGAAATATTTATAAAATAGGGCAAACCAAAAAGCTCAAAAAAAAAGGAACAAAATCTAAAAAAGATTTTGTTCCTTTTTTAATTTTTATGATAAAAGTAAAACATTGGCGACAAGCATTATCAAGATGAGGATAACGGTCATTACGAGGAGTTTCATGACAAATTTCAACCATTTATCAAACCCAATATTGACCATCGCAAGGGAAACTAAAATTAAACCTGTTGGCGCAATCAAACCAATTAAACCTTGACCCCAATTATAAGCGTTAATAATAATCGAACGATCAATCCCTACAACATCCGCAAGAGGTGCCATAATCGGCATTGATAAGACCGCTAAACCAGATGAAGATTGAATAAAGAGCCCCAAGATACAGTAAACAAAAAAGAGAACCGTAATAAAAAGGACACTGTTCATATTGCTAATCAAATTACTGAAGAAGTTCATGATGGTATCACTCACAAAGCTTGTTTCCATAACGATACCAACCGAACGAGCCAGTCCAACCGTGAAAGCTACTCCAAGTAAATCACCTGCGCCTGAAACAAAACTATCAACAAAGACTGTTTCTTTTAAGCCCGCTGTTAACGCTAAAATATAGAGTACTGCTAAGAATACAACCGTAATTTCAGTGAAGTACCAACCCAATTGTTGTACTCCGTAAATCATGACGACAAAACCAGCTGCAAAAATCAAGAGTGTTAATTTTTGGCGCATGGTAAACTGGCCGTCTTTTTCTTTATCAATCTTAAATTGAGCCATACTTGGGTCTTTCATTTCTTCGACCACTAGTGACTTACTGGGGTCTTTTCTTACTCTTTCTGCATAACGAATCGTGTAGAACATCGCCAAGCCGACTGAAAGGATCCACATGATGACACGACTGGGCATGCCGTCAGTGAAACTAATCCCGGCCGCATTGGATGCAATCACTGTTGAGAATGGGTTAATAGTCGAACTCATCGAACCAATGGCCGAACCAAGATAAATCGTGGCGACAGCAGTCAGTGTATCGTATCCTGCAATCAAGAAGATTGGTACGAGTATCGGATAGAATGCCAATGTTTCTTCAGCCAAACCAAATGTTGACCCCCCTAATGCAATCAAGCCCATTAAAATGATAATTAACCATTTTTGTTTGCCATCTAGTTTTTCAGACAAGCGTAGAATACCTGCATTCATAGCACCCGTCGCATTCACAACCCCTAAAACTCCACCAATGATAAGAATAAAAATCATAATGTCAACACTGTCGAGCAACCCTTTCACCTGAACATTTAAGAATTGTGAAATCGTGCCAAAAATACCACGTTTCGGTTTTTTTATTCTTTCATAACTATTTGGAATAGCAACTGGTTTATAAAGGGTACCATCTTTAAATTTATCAATGGAAATATTAATTTTATATTGATCTAATGTTTTTTGTGTTGCTGGTTCCGCTGACGTCTTGTCTTTTGAATCCGTAATAACAAATTCTTTTTTAGCTTCATTGTAGCTCAATGTACTGTATTTTCCAGATGGAATAAAAAAAGTTAGTGCTTGTACAAACAGTAATACAATAATAATAACGGTATATGCACTTGGAAATTGAAATTTCTTTTTACTTTTTGTCATAATGACTTCTCCATTTTTCGTTTATTTTTAAGATAACCGTAACAAATTTATTTCTATTTCTTTCAATGAACCACCTCGCCTTTTAGTCATGATTTAAAAACGCTTCCACTCCTAATAAAAACATTCTCTTTCAAAAATAATTAATAAATAAACAAGTTAAATATATTACAAAATACGTTGGATAAGCACAAACTTTTAAGTTTCTCTCATTACTATTTTATTAGACTAATAGAACGAAGATAAAACGATAAGTATTCTCTCATCAAAACCACAGATAACTTAATAACCATTATTTCCAATGTTAGTGACTGACATAAAAATACTCCCGAATGAAAAAATATTTATGACTCTTTTTTTGAAAGGATTATTAACAGACTAAATTTTATCTCTATTTTTTAAATCTATTAGCAAAAATCGTATTTTTCTCTTTTATTTGTAAATGTTATTATCTTAAAGTTGATATAGTGTGTTATTAACGATAATAAAATACACTAAAAAGGAGAAAAGAGATGAAGAACAAAAAAACATTATTCATTTTTTTAATGGGGTTATTATTGCTTGTTGGTGCTTGTAGTTCAAAAGGGATTGAGCCTAAAGAAGCCGCTTCTATTTTTTTAGATGCTGAATTTTATGGTAAAGCGACCGAAAAGTATGAAAAATATTTTAATGTCAAAATTGTGGATGTTGAAAAGTCAATCAAAGAAGGCTTGGCATTAACAATGAAGCCGCTTGGTGTCAGTGACGAAACATTGGATACGATGTCTAAAAATATTAAAGAAACCATTGCTAAAAAAACGAGTTATAAAATTAAAGAAGTTGAGACAAAAAAAGAAACAACTACTGTAACGGCTGAAATCTATGGACTTGATTTTACTAATCTTGAAACAAAAGTTGAAGAAAAAGTTTCTGCTGAATTAATCAAAGTCTTAAAAGAAAATGGAATTGAAATTAATAGTATCGAAGAAATTTCTGAAATTACTGACCCTACACAAATTGAAAAAGGACAAAAAATTGTCCAAGATCCTGAAATGACAGCAAAAATTATGAATACTATTTTACCCTCTCTTTTTAAAGAGACTGAAAAAATGAGCAAACCAACCGATGTTGCCTTTGTCATTAAAGAAAGTAAAAAAGAGGGATGGGAAGTCGCAGACTATAATAACATCGTCCTTGACCTAACAGATGCTTTTCTTAACTTGTAATTTAAGAACTACCAACTAAAACCTTTGAACGAAGGACGACGTCCTTCGTTCAAAGGTTTTTCTTTTTAAAACAAATCAAGTCTTTTTGTAATGAAAACGTTTTAATAATAGCTTTAATATAGTAAAATGTCTATTATAGGTGTTGTTTTTAGAGTCTTAATGAAAAGGAGTTAGTTTATGGAAATAAATAGTAATGAAGCTAATTATATTAATTATTTAAAACATAAGTATCCTAAAGAACATTTTGTTTCTGGTCGAACGATTCATGGTGAAGAAAAGTTAGAAGATGCCCCTCTAGGAAGCAAAATGCGTTTACTTTACTTTGGTAAAAAAGCAATTTACTTTACTTTATTAGATCCTTTAAATTTAGCTTATCTCAGTACAGATGTTTGGAATTACCAAAAAGAAAACATTCTAGCTATTTTATTTAAAAAGAAGTTAACCCTTTTTGAAATAAAAGTCCTCTTTATCGAGGAGAAAGAGCTGTATACTCGTGAACTTTTTTGTCGTCGCTTCACTTTTTTTAATCGTTTTAGTTTAGCGAATTTCTTAATGTTTTTACAGGGGAAAAAAAGTGCTTTTATTTTTAAAGCAAGTTTTTTTGAACGTTATATCCTTGAATATTCTCAAAAAAACACTCTTCCTTTCCCGCCTGTCGAGTTAGGATTACAAGTCACCTATGATTTTTAAAGTCAAAAAGAGTCTAACCCACATCAGGGCTAGACTCCTTTTGACTTTAAAATGAAGAATTAGGTTGTAATAAAAACTGTTTTTCTGCTTCCGTCGACGTACGATTCAAGATCATATTTCGATGCGGATAACGTCCAAATTGCTTAATAATATCAAAATGGCGATGCTCATAATCTAGAGAAAATTCTAAACCAGGTTGATCAAACAGACGAACTGCCTCTTTATGAATCACCTCTGACTCTGAATGCATATAAGGCATATAAATAAATGCCCGCTCTTCGACACTCAACTCTTGATCCGCCCCACATAAAACCGCTTCTTGTGCTAGGATTAAAGCAAGAATGTCAAAAGCGAAAGATTGAGCTGTCCCCCGAAACATATTTCTTGAGAATTGATCTAAAACAATAATTTCCGCCAAACGTCCCTGTGCTGTCTGACGCCACTCAAACGTTTCACCTTTAGCTACTTGCTGATGGATTGCTAAAAAACGAGTCCTTATTTCAGTATCTAATGCCTCATTTTTTTCAAAGTGTTGTTGCGGTGTTAACTCTTTAAACCAAAAATCTAAAACAGTTTGTGCCTTCATTTCAAGACCTCCTCTTTTACTTAACTCTAGCATATTTCTTTTAAAAATTCTCCCTTCCCCTTCTTCTTTAATTCTTTTATGACAGACTAAAGATAAAAGAATAAAATAGTTGTAACCAATCGTTTAGCTTATTCGTTATATTAGTGAAAGGAGTTGAACAAGGTGCGATTGAATCGCTATGAAGAAACGCTCATTCAATTATCACAAGAATTAGCTTACTATTTAATTAAAACAGGGGCTTCTAAAGAAGATGCTCAAGATATTGTCCAAGATACTTTTGTTAAAATGTTAGAAGCAGATCTCATCCTGCCTTATAAAGAAACGCGTGCTTGGATGTATCGCGTCACCTTGCGCACTTATATTGATCGCTATCGTCGAAAAAAAAGGTATCAAGAATTGCTTGATTTAAATTTCAAAGAAACACAAGTTTGGGAATTCCCAGAAGAAAAAAGAACGGATCTTTACTCTGCTTTACAGCAGCTCAACGTTGAAGAGGCTTCTTTGCTCATCATGAAATATGAACAAGATTTATCAATTAAAGACATCGCTACTATCCTGAATGCGAGCGAAAGTAAAATTAAAACAGCACTTTTTCGTGCTCGTAAAAAAATAAAAAACACTCTTGAAAGGGGTCTATGAAATGGAAAACTTACCTAATTTAGATAATCAATTCAAAAAAATTGCCAAAAAAAACCGAAGAAATCGTTGGTTAATTCCAATAATTGTCACTATAATCACCTTTTTTATCGTCTTTGTCGGTGGCTGGAAGATCACCCAGTTTTTTGCAACCAAACAATATCAAACTTTAAATGAACAACTTATTTTAATTGAAGATATCCAGTCTCCCAATATTCATGCCGATTCCCGTTATATTGAGTATAGTAATTTCTTTGGAGGTACCATCGTGAGTAATCGCTATCGAAACATTGACGGTTATCCCCTTCCTATCGAAGACGCACGTGGAAAATATACCATTTTCCATCATCACCTCCTTAATTTTAACCACTCCCCGACCTTTTTAACTAATGATAAAGGAGAATACGTTGCTAATATCTCTCGTGAAAGTCGACAACTCGTCCCTACTTTTTACAATAGGAATCAGAATACTCCGCGCATTCCTTTAAAAAATGATTTAGCTGTTGTTAATCAACTTAAAGGAAAACTAGCCGAAGTTAGCATTACTTTTGACCAACCTTATACTCAAGCTGAAATCAAAAAAATGATCCCAGATAACCTCTTAATCAATTGGTTTTGGATTGGAACTTATTCCAAATTTGATACGTCTGATTTAGGGCTTTACTTAGGCTTAAATTCAGATCAAAAAACGAATTCTTTTCTAAAAGAAGATTTTGAAGCATTTACAGAAAGTTTAAAAAAAGCAAATCAAGACTTTGGCTATACTATCGAAGACGACAAACAAGAATACTCACTTTATAAAGATGGCGCCCTTTATGCTAAGAAACAAGCAAAATTTGAAGAGGCAAAATTTGGAGGTATTATCATTAGTGGACGAACTAGTGACTTGGCAAAATTAGCAAATGCTAAGTGGATTTACGGTGCCTCAATTGGTGAAAGCGTGGATGAACTCCCTCAAATCCCACCAACTAAGAAATAATAAAATAAAAACAGAGGCTAATTTTTTAAAATCAGTCTCTGTTTTCATTTTATTTAGCAAGTTTAATACTTTCTGCGGTTACTTGTGGTGGTAAAGATTGAGTGACGGGTGCTCCTTCAAGGATTCCCATTTGAACTCGATCACCCTTTTTAAAAGAACTCATATCTAAATTAGCTGTTTCTAAAACTTCAGCTGTTAATTTAACAATAACCCCATCTGTTTGGAACATATTAGCAACATCTTCAGGATCTGTCACGCCTTCAATCGCCGTCAATGTCAATGACTGCTCGCCAACACTTTCGATGGTTCCTTCTAAAATTGAAACCTTTCTTTCTTTGTCTTCACTAGAAGAAGTGCTATCGCTTAATGGTTTAACGTCACTTGTTGATGTTTCAGTCTGAGAGGGAGTGGTCTCTTTCTTTTGATTACCACAGGCTCCAAGCGCAACCATTAATAACCCTAGACTAACGATACTTATTATTTTTTTCATCATCTTTCACTTCTTTCCTCATTATATTATTACCCCCTTTATTATACCACTTCTTTCTTTATTTAACGATTTTAGACTCCTTGTTTTAAGAGTTCCTTATTAATAAAAAAACTGGAAAATAAATCCAACGCGATGATAGCTAATAAATTGAATTAACTTTACAAAAAACGTATAATTCTTATAACAAAAGGAGGAATAATTATGACTACTATCCGAACTGCCACATTTGAACTCTTAAGAAAGTTAAATATCCAAACGATTTTTGGTAATCCTGGTTCGACAGAAGAAACTTTTCTACAGGATTTTCCTACAGATTTTCAATACATCCAAACCTTACACGAAAGCTCAGCTGTTGGAGCTGCAGATGGATATGCTCAAGCAACCAAAACCGTTGGGCTAGTGAATATTCACACTTCGGCAGGACTTAGTAATGCGATGAGTAACATCTTAACTGCCTCGATGAATCAAACTCCATTAATTATTACTGCTGGTAACCAAACACGGGAAATGTTACTTTTAGAACCTTGGCTCACCAATATTCAAGCGGAAGAAGTACCCAAACCCTTTGTCAAATGGAGCTACGAACCCAAAAGAGCAGAAGATGTTCCAGGTGCTTTTATGCGTGCCTATGCCATGGCTGTTCAAGAGCCCGCGGGACCGGTCTTTCTATCTATTCCCTTAGATGATTGGGATAAACCATTTCATGGTGAACTCTCTCAGCGTGACATCGGTCAACGATTTGGTCCAGATCCAGAACGCTTACTAAGTTTTGCTAAAAAACTAAATGAAGCGCAAACACCGGCTTTGATTTTGGGTGCAGACATCGCACGTGACGAAGCTTGGACAGAAGTTGTTCAACTTGCTGAGCAGTTAAATATTCCAGTCTATGCTGCTCCAGCTTCTGAAAGGACACCTTTTCCAGAAAATCATCCATTGTATGTCGGAGGACTTCCTTTTGCGATTAAGCCACTTGCTGATAAATTAAAAGGACATGATGTTGCTCTAATAATTGGTGCTCCCGTTTTCCGTTACTACCCTTACCTTCCAGGGGATTACTTACCAAAAGGTTTAGAATTGTTACACATTACCAATAACCCTGACCTTGCCGCAAAAGCACCTGTCGGGAACAGCTTATTGAGCAATGCTCAGTTAGCGATGCAACAATTAATTCCCTTCGTCAAAAAACATGAACCTCTTCAAATAATAGAAAAAGTACCACACAACATGGCACCACACCCTGTCGCTGTTACGACCCAAGATCGAGGATATCTTGAAGCTCGTGAGGTATTTGCTACGCTTCGAGAAGTCATGCCACAAAACACGATTTTAGTTGAAGAAACACCATCCAATCTAGCAGACTTACATGCGGAATGGCCGATTACTACTTTAGATAGTTTTTATACTTTTGCTAGTGGCTCCTTAGGCTGGGGATTACCTGCTTCTGTTGGGATTGCTTTAGGTGAAAGAGTGAAAAAAAGCCAACGACCTATCCTTTCAGTGATTGGGGATGGTTCCCTCCAGTATGCTATTCAGGGATTATGGACCGCGAGCCAACATCAATTACCCATCATTTATATTGTTCCAATCAATCAAGAGTATGGTATTTTAAAATCTTTCTCAATTGCTCAAAACACCCTACATGTCCCTGGTTTAAATATTCCTGATTTAGACATTGTTTCTTTAGCAAAAGGTTATGGGTGTCATGGTGTTGAAGCACGGTCGTTGTCTGAACTAACCATTCACTGTCAAGAAGCTATTCTTCGACAACAACCCACTGTGATTGCTGTTCCAATTAACCCCAGTATTCCACCTTTGATTTAAAGGACGAAAACCACCATCAAATCCAATCACTGGATTTGAACTTGTGCAAAGTCAAATTGCTCTGCTTTCAGCAATTTCTTTAAAAATAAATATAAAAAGGTAAGCTTAACAACTGCTAAGCTTACCTTTTATTACTTTTTTAATTCCACTCTTTAAAAGTCTCAACTTTTATTCTTGCGTCCATCTTCCTTGACCTGCTCCACGGCCTCCGCCACCATTCATGTGACGACCACCATGACCACGTCCCTCACCATTCATGTGACGACCTTGACCTTCACCATGACAGTAACCAGGTCCATCATAATACTCTTGTGTTTGTTCTGCTTCTTGAGTAGTCGTTTGTGTCGTTTCCTTTTGACTGCTAGTACTTAATTGTTGTTGAGCCTCTGTTTGAGCTACTTCTTGCGTCGCAGCTTCCTTTTCTACAGCTTCTTGACGAGCTGCTCGATGCTCTTCTCTTTGCTTAGCATCTCCAAAACGTTGATTTGCATGTCGTGGAACTTCTTCAATTGTTTCTCTCAATGCAGTGCCACGTTTTGTTTGAGCTACTTTTTGAGTCGTACTCACTTCCCAATCATTCAATGTATTATCCGTCATTGCCGTTGCTGACAACCCCGGTCTAGTAAATACAAAGAGACCACCCAAGACAACAAATGATACCAAAGCACCAATTCCAATTTTTTTCTTCATTCCTTATTTCCTCCTCTATTTATTTGTTATACTTAGTATATAAGACAGATATGGCAAAAGTGTGACATTTTTAATAGGAGGTTTTTAAATGAAAGTTTTAATTATTGAAGATAATTTGCAACTTAGAACGATCTTAGTTAATTATCTAAAACATCAAAATTATCAGGTTAGTGAAGCAAGTTCTGGGGAAGAAGGTCTCGTCCTTTTTGATTCAGAAGCTTTTGACTTGGTTTTGCTAGACATCATGTTACCAGGGATGGACGGTTTTGATGTTTGTCGCCATATTCGATTGACTTCGATGGTCCCTGTCATCATGATTACAGCCAAAAGTGAAGATCACGATAAAATTTTAGGCTTAGATGTCGGTGCAGATGATTATATCGTTAAACCTTTTTCTAACAAAGAAATGGGTGCTAGAATTCGAGCGATTATGCGTCGTTTAGAGGTAACCGAACAGAAAAACATTTCAAATTTAACTGGTTTAGAAATCGATTCTCTTGCACGACAGGTTACGTTAAATCAAAAAGATATTCATCTAACTAAAAAAGAATTTGATTTGCTTTCGCATTTCATACAATATCCTAATCAAGTTTTTACTCGTGATCATCTCTTAGATAGTATCTGGGGATATGATTACCTTGGTGATTTTAGAACAGTGGATAGTCATATCAAGCGCTTGCGCGAAAAAATCAAACGAGAAGAACCAACAAATTGGGAGATTAAAACAATTTGGGGTCAGGGTTACATGTTTGAGGTTAACTTATGAGGAAGTCAATCACACATCGACTCGTTCGAAACTTCTCCTTTATCTTAATTCTTTTTTCAATTGTGGTCTTTTCTGTTTTTGTAATCCTTTTTAATCAACAATCCATGAAAATTTACCAAGAACAAATGATCGAACATGGTGAAGTACTTGCCAATAATTTAACGAAAGATATCGATGAAGCCAATGCTTTACAAACTCAAATTAACCAACAACAGCAAAGTGGTCATGGATACGGTCGAAGAGGTATGGGTGGCATGCATATGGGAAGTACCATGCGAGGTTATGACTCCACAATCCAACTGATTCAACAAATGACAGGAGGGACTCTTTGGGTTGTCAAGAAAGATGGAACTCCTTTTCTTCAAAATAATGGAGGTCATCGAATGCAAATCCAACAAAAAGTCCCTAAAATGACGGAAACTAGTAAAAAACTTTTAAATCAAGTCATTGCAACTGGAGAAAATGCAATTGAAAAAGAACAAACCAAAATTCTCGTGGGAATTCCTTTATTGAATCAGGAAAAAGTCAGCGGAGCTGTTCTTTTAGAATCAACAATCAAACAACGATTAGGTCATCAATTTTCCGATTTCTCAACGTTATTTATCAGTCTTATCGTTGCGCTGCTGTTAACCATGATAATGGCTTACTCCACTGCTAAAAAATTTGTTAAGCCAATTAAACAAATGGAAACGTTTACCCGAAAATTGAGTCAGGAAAATTACTCACAACAACTATTCGTCAAAACTGAAGATGAGCTCAATCGTTTGGCAGACCAACTTAATTTTTTAGGGGAACAGTTACAAATTGCTAAATATGAGCGTGAAAACAAAGAACTTAGCCAAAAACGCTTTTTATCTCAAATTTCTCACGAATTAAGAACACCTGTCATGATTATCAAAAACTCGCTCGAAACACTCGATGATCACTATGAAATTGTTTCTCCTCAACAGCAAGAATACTTAACTTTATTACAAAACGAAGCTGAACAACTTGAGTTTCTACTAAATGATTTACTTGAACTCAATCGGCTACAATCAACCGAATTTTCAATTGAAACTAATCCGGTTGATCTATATGAAGTTATCGAAGATTCACTACGTGCCTATCGTTCTTTCCTAACTGATAAAAAACAAGAAGTTATCTTTCTCAACCAGTTAACCCAACAACAATTAATTATCGGAGATTATCAACGACTAGCTCAGCTTGTTCGCCTGTTACTAGACAATGCCATCAAATATAGTGCTCCACAACAAAAAATTCAACTCGAACTTAGTAAAACAAAACAAGACCTTCAGATTATCCTGAAAAATCCAACACAAGAGACGCTCGAACAACCACAGACACAACAATTGTTTGAAACCTTTAAGCGAGGCCAACATTCAGAAATTCCAGGCCATGGTCTAGGGCTATCTATTGCCCAACAAATCGTTAAACGCCATCACGGAACAATTGAGATTGATCAGCAACAGGAAAACGACTTTGTTGTTCGGCTAACTTTTCCATTAGCTGACTAAATTTTAGTTAAAACGATATTTAATTATCGTTAAACAATATTATATCAATTGTATTACGTTAGTAACCGTGCTATATTGAACATAGACTTAAAACTTAGAAAGTTGGAACTCCTATGACATCTTCCAAAAAGAAAACATCAAAAATAGTCCCTGTTGCTATCGTGTTTTTAATCCTTGGACTTCTTTTCATTTTCGGTAATCTTTTACTACCTGAGACTAGTTATCTCAACAAAAATAATATTTTAGTGGAACCCTATTTTTTCATGATTCCTTTAGGCTATCTCTTCCTTTTAGGGAGTATTATTTTAGGGACCCTTGCTTTTGTTAAGAATATGATTGGAAAAAACCAATAAAACAGCTTATTGGCTTTTTTCTTAGGCGTTTTTTTTATATAATGAAATTAAAGTGCATAAAGGGGAAACATGAATGACTATTAAAAATATTAATCGAATTTTTCGGGTTATCATCATTGCAATGGCTACTTTAGGGCTCTTTTTTTTAATAAGAATAGCTCCTCAAGTTAGTAGCTATATTCAATTGTCACGCTATCAATTATTAGTTCAGCTTTTTTTCTGGATAACGGCATTACCCGTGTTCTATATTCTTTATCGTTTATGGAAAATGAGCTCTGAATTTAAAAAAGATCAGTTTTTTTCTGCGAAAATTGCTAAGCAATTGAAACACATCGCTTATGCAGGAATTATCGAAAGTATCATTTACGCGATTGCTAGTATTCTAGGGATTATTCTCTTTCCAAGCAATCCTCCTTTCTTTATTCTGACGGGTTTGTTTTTCAGTCTCGGCATTATCATTGCCATCATGGCTTCACTACTATTTCATCTCTTTAGTCTAGCAGAACAACTTAAAGATGAGCATGATTTAACGATTTAAAGGAGGGAAGCACCTTGGCAATTAGAGTAAATATCGACGTCATGCTAGCAAAAAGAAAAATGAGCGTTACAGAATTAGCCCATCATGTTGGTATCACGATGGCTAATATTTCAATCTTAAAAAATGGCAAAGCTAAAGCTGTTAAATTTTCAACTTTAGAAAAAATATGTGAAGCTTTAGAGTGTCAACCAGGGGATATTTTGGAGTATGTCTCTGAAAGTAAGTAATCGATTATTTATAAAAATTAAGTTCTAGATTATTTGATAAATGGAGGCTTTAGACAATATGAATAAAAGGAATCGGCAAGCAATTATTAGGCGGTTAGTTAGCGAACATAATATTTCTAACCAAAATGAACTAATGGCTCTCTTAAAAAAAGAAAAAGTTAATACCACACAAGCCACTATTTCTCGCGATATTAGAGAATTAAACATCATTAAACGTCACCGTCCTAATGGCAAATCGAGTTATCATATTTTTAACCGTGCTTTATCAGAGATGAAAAAAAATACTGATAAAGAACGCTTGATGAATGCTGTTAATGATACTGGGGTATCGATCAGCCAGATTGAATTTATGAACCTTTTAAATGTACTGCCCGGAAATGGTCCTTCAATTGGGGTATTGATTGACCGTTTACGCGATGAAATTAAGGAAGTCGTTGCCTGTGTAGCAGGAGATGACACTATTTTAATCCTTTCCTACACACGTGAGGATGCAGAAAAAGTAAATAAATATTTTCAAAACTTTCTGTATGAAGCACATTCTTCCCATTAATCTTCATTTTGTTTAGCGAAATAGCCTTGATTCGAATTTTTTTTCGAATCAAGGCTATTTTTTGGCTAAATTTTTGATATGTTTAATAAATGAAGGTAAACTAAAAATAGATACTATAATTAGAAATGAGGGGAATATAATTGGATAAACGTATTTTCAATTTACTTGATCGTCGCAATCAAGCAGTTTTAAACATTATTGAAATTATTTCAGATACAAACCAATGGTACTCAATGAATGAACTCAGCTTATGTTTAAATGTTTCTGACAGAACCGTTCAACGTTATGTGCAACAATTAAAAGAATTTGTAGATGATTACAATCTACAAACAGATCATAAGATTGAATTATTAGTTGAAAAATTTAAAGGGATTAAATTAATCATTGACCGTGGGAGTAGCTATATGATTTTTAGAAACTATATCTTAGAAAAAGATGACACTTTACTTTTATTAAGTGACTTACTTTTAGGTCGGGTTTCCTCTGCTAGAAAATATGCTGATGACCATTTTGTTAATGAAGATACTGTTCGCAAACAAATTAGAAAAATCCGTGAATTTCTAAATGTTTATGATGTTAGTATCGCCAATCAGTCTCTTGATTTAACCGGTGAAGAAAAACAAATACGCTTGGTTACCTTTGTCACTTTTTGGTTAGTTTTTAAAGGGGTGAATTGGCCTTTTAAAACCATTGAACAGTATAAAATTAACCAGACGATCGAACAATTAGAAGACGACTTACAAATGAATCTCTCTGAAATCAATCGGCGACAAATCAGTTACATGATGGCTGTTGTTTCGATTCGTGCCCATAAAGGACACATTATTGAAATCGATCCTGAATGGAATAATTATTTAAATATCAAAGAATTGCTAGGTAAAATTTCCTTTCTAAAAGCGATACGCGAAGAACATCATATTTTTCAAGATTCAGAGATAGCTTTTTTAGCTCTTGCTCTTTTAGCAAAACCTAAGTTTTATGAGTCGTCTGCAATTCGTCAGCGGATTTTTGATTACCAAGAAAAAACACAATCCGATGTCTACTTAGTAACCCAAACCTTCGTGACACAATTTGAGAAGATGATTTCACCCATCCCAGAAAATATTAAAACTCGTTTTTTCTACACCTGTTTTTGTACACATTTATTTGCTAAAATCTTTCAAAATATTCATGTAGATATTGATGGTCATGATATCTATCATGACTATGATGATGACTATCCGATACTACAATTAAAAATAGAGTCTTTAATCGATGTGCTTGCGAACCAGACCAAAAGTACTATCTTTGCTGAAAAAAATTATCTCACCCAAAAATACATGTTACTTTTCTCTTCAATTTTACCCCTGACTTATTTTGAACCAACAATTTCTTTATTTTTAGATTCTGATTTACCTTTTTTTCTAAAAAATACGATGACAGAAAAACTAACAGGTTACTTTAAATTTGATTTTAATCTAAAAGTTTTAGAGAATAATGAAGATGAATCTGCAGATTTAATCTTAACTAATATTCCTAATCTTTTTGAAGAAGAACATCGTTTTTCATATAGTATTCATCTTTTTGATTATCCTTTCAAACCACGTGATTTTTCTGATATCGAAAAAAAGTTAAAAATTATCATTCAACGGAAAATGGAAAAAATAGCTAATAATTAATATTACAGATTGTTGCTAAATTATCGCTATAACGTTACAAAAATGTTAAAATAATATTACATAAACGCAAAGGAGTTTTTTAAATGAAAAAAATAGCTGTTTTACTCTCTACTCTTTTTTTACTTACTTTACCTTCAACAATTACCCTAGCAGATAGCTTAGATCAGACGAAAGATACAACACCAACAAGTACCGATGTCGTTGAAAACCAAAAAATGGAAACACAATATTTAAGTTTTCGCGCTGCTAAAAAATACAACTTGAGAATTCTTTTTGCCAATGGGTTTATTACCGAAGGACAATACAATACTGCACTTACCGAACTCGATAATGCAACAACCCGTGAAGAGATGCAAGCGATTATTGATCAATTAACAGGAATAAACACCAAAGCAAGTGGTTATCTCTTCTCATTCTTTGCAATGTTAATATTATTGTTAATATTAACATTGCAAAGAATGAGAACTTGATTTCTGAACAACAGGCTGCCGATTTTCTGAAACAAACAGAAGAAGCAACCACCAAAGAAGAATTAATGAAAATCCATCAAGAATTCATGGCCTTTCTCGAACCAGAAGAAACAAATACCAGTGAAACAGTGGAAACAACACAAACAAAAGAAACAAAAGAGACATCACAAACAAAAGAAACAAGCTCAACTCAGACAAGCCCGACAACACAAACATCTGATAAAAAGATAGAAACTGGCAAAAAGCTACCACAAACAGGTGACAATAAAAGTATAGTCCTCCCGATTATTGGAGGAATCATTATCTTAATTATCATTATCATTTTATTTAAAAAAAGAAAAAATGATACTGATGTTGAAGATATTGAATAAACAAAAAAGCAAGACTAACTTTTTAGGTTAGCCTTGCTTTTTTTATTTATAGTTTTTTATTATGTTTCGTTGGTGTTTTCTTTGTTAATTCTGTAATAATTCGTTGTTGCATTTCCTTATATTCTTTTATCGTATAATCTGAAAACTCAACAGCTTTTTTATTATAAAATTCGGTTAATTTACTTGGATCTGATTTGATTAAAACTTCTGCTTCTTTATCCGCTTTAGCTAATTCTTCCGTCAAGTGTTGGCGTACTTTTTGACGAACTGGTAAGATTTCTTTTTTCTTAAACTCTTTGTAGTAAGGTTTCACTAAAACATCTGTCATTCGATAAGTCCAGTATGCAGATTCTGTATCTGGAGTATCCGTTCCTTTTACATAAATATCGGGTGTTTTTGTAATTCCGCTATAAAATGGAATGAAACTACTCGTATCTGTCACACCTAGCGCTAACCAATGAAGACCACTGATTTCTTCTGGTACATCATTTCTAAATTGCAGAATATGAGCTTCGATTGTATAAGGAACACTGATTGGACGGTATTTATCTGGTTCACTACCTGTCATTGTATCGTACTTAGTTCCATTAAAATGTGATGATAAAACATAACCCACTTTAGCAATCGTTATTGGTTTGTCTGGTTTTAAAAATAGTTCAAATTTTTCATCTGTAATTTCTCTTTCTTGAGAAGGCGTTATCGCCCGTTGTCCATCCCAAAGACGTGGTAAATTATACTTAGCATCCTCTTTCTTATCTGCGAAAACATCACGAATCGAGACTTTTTTTACATCATCTGCTAATTTATTCTTTTTAATAAATTCTGGTAATCCTTCTGAATAGAGATAATTTTCTTTATCATCCCAATCAATTTTTCCTGTCGCAATCATGTTTGGAACCACTGCATATTTATCATCTGGAACACGACTCGCAACCCATTGATGCCCACTCACGATTTCCATATACCAAACATTATCTTTATCTGAAAATAATACTCCATTTGTTTCAGCCGAACCGTGTTCATCAACTATTTTTCCTAAACGCTCCACCCCATCCTTAGCACTTGTGATATAAGGTAAAACAACTGTGACAATTGCATCTTCTGCAACCCCATCTTCAACATGTGGGTCTAATTTTAAAATTGATTTTTTGGTTGTCCCTGATTCGGTTCCACTCATTGCAACATTCTTACTATTAATTCCATCTTCTTCAAAAGCCCCTTCAGAAACATCCCATTCTGGCGTTGCCGTATATTTAAATTGCTCCTTCGGTAACTCTATCTTAAATCCATTTCCCTTTGAGACGAAGTCTGTCGGATTACTATTCGCTTGTCGAACAACGAAATGCTTAGCCCAAGCAGTCCCCATATCTTCCGCTCTAGCAATCATTGTTGACCCATCTACTGTCGCCTTTTTACCAACAACGACTGTCGTACAGGCCTCTACTGAAACTCCGCCTACCAACATTAATAACGCTGCCGAACATCCAAACCATAATTTTTTCATCCTCTAGACAGACTTATTTTTTTTGATCTTAATCTCCCCCAATAAGTCTGTCTTTCACATCCTTCCTCTTCTTTTAAGATTAAGCAAATAAAGTATAACATTCACAAAGAAAGCATTTTCTGTAAATGTTAAATGATTTAGAATCGTCTCATACTCTTATTATAGAGTCTAAATCTCTTTGTTCGATATGTTACCTTGGTCACAATATTTTTGATACTTTCATCACTTTTGCTCTTAAAAAGGGGTAAAAGGATACATTGCTCTTCTATTTTCATCACCATCTTACATCGACGCCATCAAATACTCAGTTACTACTTAGATAAAAAAAATAGTCCCTTCTCACCTTTTTTAGCCATAACCCAAAGTTAATATTTTCCAGTCATTATCCAGCTTTACCAAAATCCATTGAAAATCAGTATACGTTTGATAAGGTGCATATACTTCTGGCTTTGATCCTGTTCTAAAACTACTCATAAATGCAACACAATCGGTCATCTTTGTACCAGGATACTTTTCTTTTAATGTATTTTTAAAACTTGATACTATCTTTTTAGATTTTTTTTCATCAAATGTTAACGTTAAAAGATGCGAATCTCGTTCCCAATGCCGGCGATAATTTCCTTTAATCAAGTCAACAGCTTCCAGCAGTTCCTCTTTTGAAAATTCTTGAGACTCTCCTAATTTAACCTTAACATTCTTAGTTGAATCTTTTTCTAAAAAGATTAATCCAACGATGATGACGACTGTTAAACTAAGAAAAACGTAGATTATTTTTTTCATGAACAAAAACTCCTAACCGGTATTATTTTATTATTTTGTCCATTATACGCTTATTTAAATAAAAAAAACATAAAAAAAAAGAAGTAATAAAAAATTACTTCCTTTTAACCTACTATTTTATTCTTTAATTAATGTTTCTAAACCAACAATCATCATTTCATTAAACGTTGATTGGCGTTCTTCTGACGTCGTTTCTTCACCAGTAATCATATGATCACTGACCGTCATCAAAGCTAAAGCTTGAACACCATATTTCGCTGCCAAATAATAAAGGACAGCAGCCTCCATCTCAACACCCAATACTCCATACTCACCTAGACGGAAAGTGTCACTCATATCATCTTTATAGAAAACATCATCAGATAAAACATTTCCCACATGCGTTGTAAAGCCTTTTTCAACCGCAATCGTATAAGCTTTATATAATAAATCAAAATCAGCAATTTGTGGAAAATCATGTTTAGGGAAATCATGACGAATAACTGCTGAATTTGTTGCTGCTGCTTGAGCTAATACTAAGTCACGAACATGAACATCTTCACGTAACGCCCCACAAGTTCCAACACGAATTAATTTTTTCACACCATACTCACGAATTAATTCATTCGCATAAATTGCAGCAGAGGGTATTCCCATCCCTGTTCCTTGAACAGAAACACGATGACCTTTATAAGTACCAGTATAACCAAGCATACCACGAACTTCATTGTAACATTTCGGATCTTCTAAAAAAGTTTCAGCGATGTATTTTGCTCGTAACGGGTCACCAGGTAATAAAATCTTATCTGCGATTTCGCCTTGCTTTGCACCAATATGAACACTCATTTTATACTCTCCTTTAAATACGTTCTAACGTTTGTTTGATTAGTTCTTTAAAGTCTGCTTTAACACGTTCTGTTGTTTCAACAACCTCTTCATGATTTAAGTTCGCTTGCATACCTGCTGCAAGGTTAGTCACACAAGTAATTCCTAATACTTTCATTGACATATGATTAGCTACAATAACTTCTGGAACAGTCGACATTCCAACTGCATCAGCTCCCATTAAACGAGCCATGCGCACTTCTGCCGGAGTTTCGTATGTAGGACCTGAAAAGCCCATATATACACCTTTTTGTAAGGTTATTTTTAACTCTTGGGCTACTTTTTTAGCTACTTCACCATAAGCGTGGCTATAAGGCTGTGACATATCAGGGAAACGAGGACCTAACTCATCTTCATTTAATCCCATTAATGGATTATCCCCCGTATAATTAATTTGATCGGTAATCAGCATCAAATCTCCAGGTGAAAACGAGGTATTAACGCCACCAGCAGCATTTGTCACAATCAATGAGTCTGCTCCCAATGCTTTCATCACACGTACTGGGAAAGTCACGGTTTGCATGCTATGACCTTCATAATAGTGGAAGCGACCCTGCATTGCTAAAACTTTCTTTCCTGAAAGTGTTCCATAGACTAATTGGCCCGCATGTCCCACAACCGTTGAAACGGGAAAGTTAGGAATATTACCATAAGGAATAATAACTTTATCTGTGATTTCTTCTGCTAATTCACCAAGACCTGATCCTAAAATCAGCCCAAAATCAACTTCCTTAACCCCTTGTTCTTGAATATATTTTTTTGTTTCGGTTAACTCTTGCATTAATGTCATCTTATTTTGACTCCTTATTTTAATTGATTTAAAAAGCTAGTTCCATTTTCTGTTGCTGGCACACCAAAGTTTTCAGCAATCGTTGCTGAAATATCTGCATAGTGACCTTGTTTTAAAGATCCTTGACCCGTCATTTTTTTACTATAAGCTAATAATGGAACATATTCACGAGTGTGATCTGTCCCTGGGAAAGTCGGATCATTACCATGATCAGCAGTAATTAATAATAAATCATCTTCACCCATCGCTGCATAAATCTCTGGTAAACGAGCATCAAAATCTTCTAAAGCTTTAGCATACCCCTCAACATCTCGGCGATGACCATATAAAGCATCAAAATCAACTAAATTAGTAAAACTTAAACCAGTAAAATCTTTTTTCATGACGTTTAATAATTGATCCACACCATCCATATTAGACTTTGTACGAACTGATTCTGTCACACCTTCACCATTAAAAATATCATTAATTTTACCAACAGCAATGACATCTTTACCATTATCTTTTAACGAATCTAGAACGGTTTTTCCAAATGGAGCGAGTGCATAGTCATGACGATTGGGTGTTCTTGTGAAGTTACCTGGTTCACCAACATAAGGGCGAGCAATAATACGACCAATCATATAAGGATCTTCTTTTGTGATTTCTCGTGTATACTCACAAATACGATACAGTTCTTCTAAAGGAATAACACCTTCATGAGCAGCTATTTGTAAGACGGGATCCGCTGATGTATAAATTATCAAATCCCCTGTTTTCATTTGCTCTTCACCAAAATCATCGATTACTTTAGTCCCACTATAGGGTTTGTTAGCTCCCATAATAATACCACGACCAGAAAACTCTGTAATTTTATCTAATAAATCTTGTGGAAAACCTTCTGGGAATACTCTGAAGGGCGTTTGAATATTCAACCCCATAATTTCCCAATGACCAGTCATTGTGTCTTTACCAACTGAAACTTCTTCCAGTTTTGTAGCATAACCTTGATGATCACTTACAGAAGCAACTCCCTTTAAAGGAGCGATGGTTCCTAAACCTAATTTTTCCATTTGAGGAATAGCTATACCTGCTGTCTCAGCGATATGTCCAAGAGTGTCACTACCTACATCACCAAATTTTTCAGCATCTGGAGCTTCTCCAATCCCTACTGAATCTAATACGATTAAATGAACTCTTTTAAACATCTTATATTCCTTCTCTCATTATAATTTTATGAACGCTCCCGCATCTCAATGCGGGAGGAACATGATTATTTAGACTTAATATATGTTTTACCGTTTGCTTTAGGACCTGTAGATTTACCAATAAATAAAACTAAAACAATAATCGTTAAAACATAAGGAGCAATTTCCATATAAACTTTTGGAATACTTGAAATGATTGGTAATCCTTCACCCACGATACTGATATTTTGAGCAAAACCAAAGAATATCGCTGCTCCCATCGCACCTAGTGGATTCCATTTACCAAAAATCATTGCTGCCATCGAAATGAAACCTTGACCTGAAATAGTTGTAATTGCAAAACGACCTGCGATTGATTGCGCAAAAACCGCTCCACCCATACCACCTAAAAACCCAGAAATTAGAACGCCGGCATATTTCATGCCATATACATTAATTCCTAATGTATCTGCGGCTTGAGGATTCTCACCCACAGAACGTAACCGTAAGCCAAATGTTGTTTTAAAAAGAACAAACCAAGCGATAATTGCTACCAAAATAGCGACAAATGCTGGTGCTGTCGTATTAGTAAAAAGTAAAGGACCTAAAATCGGGATTTTACTTAACCCTGGGAAGTTAAAGTATCCAAACGTTTCAACCACTTGATCCGTTTGACCTTTACCATAAATAATTTTTACTAAGAAAATACTTAGTGCAGGTGCCATTAAATTAATAACGGTACCACTAATAATGTGATCGGCACGTAAATTAATCGTTGCCACTGCATGAAGTAAAGAGAAAACCATTCCAACAACTCCACCGACTAAACAAGCAATCCACGGAGTCCAAGCACCTAATGTTGAAGCAAAGGTCAAGTTAAAAACAATTGAACTAAATGCTCCCATTACCATAATACCTTCTAAACCAACGTTAACCACACCACTTCGCTCAGAGAATGTTCCACCTAACGCGGTGAAAACAAGAGGTGTTGAGTAAACTAATGTCTGTGCAATTAAACTACTGATTGTTGATAATGTATCTGCACTCATTATGCTTGACCTCCTTCAGCTTTAACGGTTTTTTTAGCTTCAATTTTTTTCAAAATAAATTTAATCAGATAGCTAATTCCAACAAAGAAGATAATTGACGCTATCACGACATCAACTAATTCTGTTGGGACGCCTGCTTTCAATGGCATACCTTGTCCACCTAGTTTTAAGATACTAAATAGAATAGCTGATAAGAGAATTCCAATCGAAGATCCTCCTCCTAATAAGGATACTGCCATCCCATCAAATCCAATACTTAGTGAGCTACCTTGAATGAAGAAGTTACCAAACGTACCTAATCCATAAACAACGCCGCCTAGTCCAGCTAATGCTCCAGAAATAACCATTGATAAAACAATAATACGTTTACTGCTCATTCCTGCATATTCAGAAGCAAATGGGTTTAAACCAACCGCTCTGATTTCATAACCTAACGTCGTTTTCTTCATTAAGAACCAAATTAAAACCAAGAAAACAGCGGCAAGGATAATTCCCATATTTAAACGAGAACCATTACTAATTGAACTTAAAAATTCAGTTTTAAGTGATGCCGCTTCTACCATTTTTGTTGTTCCTTTAGTACTAATGTACTTTTGAGCAATAACATTGTTCACAATATGTGTACTAATATGTAATAAAATATAGTTCATCATAATAGTTACAATTACTTCACTTGTTCCAAAATAAGCACGTAAAAAGCCTGGTATCGCTGCCGCTACAGCACCTGCTAGAATACCTACTATTACAGCAGCTAAAATAGCAACAATCCGTGGTGAGTCATTTAAAATCAAGCCGACCCAAACACTTGAAACCCAACCAGCTAATGCTTGACCTGATAACCCAATATTAAAGAAACCTGCTGAGTTAGCGACCGAGAAACCTAAGGCTGTAAAAATCAAGGGTGCTGCCATAACGAAAATTTCACCAATGCTTTTTGATGATTGAAAAGCCGTATCTAACATGGCTTGATATCCATAAATCGGATTATAACCAAAAACAATCATAATAATTGCACCTAACACAAATCCCATAAGAACAGAGAGTACGGGTACCAAAATACTATTTAATTTAGAAAACTTGATATTACTCAACTGTTTCACCCACTTTCGCATTTAATTCTTTGCGAGCTTCTTCTAAAGAATAACCAGCCATCAACAAACCTAATTCATTTTCAGTGGTTTCTTTAGGATCAACGATACCGACAATTTCACCTGCATGAATAACAGCAATTCGATCTGAAACATTTAAAATTTCATCTAATTCAAAACTAACAACTAAAACGGCTTTTCCATCATCACGTTGCTCAATCAAACGTTTATGGATGTACTCAATCGCTCCTACATCTAAACCACGAGTAGGTTGAGAAACAATTAGTAACTCAGGATTACGGTCCATTTCACGAGCAATAATCGCTTTTTGTTGGTTACCACCTGAAAGTGACGCTGCAGTCGCTGTTTCGCCTGTCGTTCGAACATCATATTCAGCAATCAATGTCCGTGCGTATTCATCAATATACTTTTGATTTAAAACACCATTTTTACTAAATGGCTCATGATAATAACTTTGTAACGCAATGTTATCTGCTAAGGTCATTTCCAAAACTAAACCATATTTATGACGGTCTTCTGGTACATGTCCCACTCCCGTTTCAGTAATTTGACGAGGTTTAAGGTTTGTTACCTCTTTTCCTGCAATACTCACTGTTCCACTTTCAACTTTGCGTAATCCTGTAATGGCTTGAATCAATTCTGATTGACCATTTCCATCAATTCCTGCAATTCCTAAAACTTCACCCGCGCGAACTTCCAAACTTAAATGTTTAACCGCTTCTAACCCACGACTTTCTTTTACAACTAAATCTTTAATTTCTAAAACAGGTTGTTTTGGATGAGCAGCTTTTTTATCTGTTTTAAATGAAACAGAACGCCCTACCATCAAATCCGCTAATTGTTGCGAAGAAACATCTTTTACTGTAACCGTATCAATACTTTTACCGCGACGGATAACAGTACATCGGTCCGCAACTTTTTTTATTTCATCTAATTTGTGAGTGATAATAATAATTGATTTTCCTTCTTTAACTAACTCTTTCATTGTTAAAATTAAATCATCAATTTCTTGTGGTGTCAGTACAGCCGTTGGTTCATCAAAAATCAAAATGTTTGCCCCACGGTAAAGTGTTTTCAAAATCTCAACACGTTGTTGCATGCCGACTGAAATATCACTTACCAATGCTTTAGGATCAACTTCCATTCCGTATTGTTTAGAAATCTTTTTAATATCTTGAGCTGCTATCTTTTTATCTAAAATACCTGCTTTAGCAGGCTCATCACCTAAAACAATATTTTCGGTAACCGTAAAGGCATCAACTAACATAAAATGTTGATGCACCATACCAATACCACGACGACTTGCATCTGTTGGCCCTGTGAAGTCAACCGCTTTACCATCCATATAAATTTGACCGCTTGTTGGTTGCAATAGTCCGGATAACACATTCATTAGTGTTGATTTTCCCGCGCCATTTTCACCTAATAGTGCATGTATTTCACCTTTTTTTATTTGAAGGTTGATATTATCGTTTGCTTTAAATTCACCAAATTGTTTGGTTATATCACGCATTTCAATTACATAATTATCTTGAGTCATGATTACCCACCCTTTTTTATCAATACTTTCTCTTCAAAGTTTAGACTTTGAAGGAAACAGAAACATCCATCACTTTTTACTTAATGTTTAGTACTTCCTTTAAAGCCTAAAAAGAAAAAAACTTTATGGGCTTTAGCATACCCACTGCAGGATAGTCCTGTCCCATAAAGTTTTTACTTAATGATATCTTTTGTTTATTTTTTTTCTGGTTTTTCTGGAACTTTTACGTCACCGTTAATCACACGTTCACGTGCTTTGTCAACTGCTGCTTTTACTTCATCTGTCATATTACCAGGTACTAATTCAACACCGCCATCTTTCAAGCCATAAACTAAGTGTTCGCCACCTGGGAATTTGTCTTTCATTGCTTTTTCAGAAATATCTTTAACAGCTTCGCCTACACCTTTAACTGTTGATGTTAACGTTAGATTGCTTTCTTTACCATCTTTATCTTTGTAGTTACCATCATCTTGTTGGTCACGGTCAACACCGATAACCCAAACTTTATCTGCTTCAGATTTTTTCTCGTTAATATTTTTAGCTTCTTGGAAGACACCAGGTCCAGTACCACCAGATGCGTGATAAATAACATCTGCGCCATCTTGATAAATCTTAGCTGCTAATGCTTTACCTTTGGCTGGATCACCAAATGATGCTGCATATTTAACATCAATTTTGATATCTTTTTTAAGATCTTTAGAAGCATCTTGAACCCCTTTAACATAACCAGCTTCAAAACGGTCAATAACTGGGCCTTCTTCACCACCAACAAATCCTACTCGGTCAGTTTTAGTTGTATAAGCTGCTGCATAACCAGCAAGATAAGCCGCTTCATTATCCATAAATGTTGCTGATACGACATTGTCTTGTCCTTCAATTACAGCATCAATTAAACCAAATTGAGTATCTTTATTTTGTTCTGCCGCTGCTTTGATTGAATCAGTTAATAAGTAACCAATCCCAAAAATTGTTTTAAATCCACTTGAAACTGCTTGGTCAATATTTGTTGTATATTCAGATGCGTCATTTGATTGAATGTAATCATAACCATTCGCACCTTTTTTAAGATCATTTTCTTTACCCCATGCTGTTAAGCCTTCCCATGCTGATTGGTTAAATGATTTATCATCTACCCCACCAACGTCAGTCACGATGGCTACACTATGAGCAGCATCTTTTCCTGCTTCATCTTTCTTACCACCTGAATTTTCAGGAGTTTTACTTCCACCACATGCTGCAAGTCCTACTAATAAACCTGCTGTCAATACTGTTGCGCCAAATTTTGTTGACTTCTTCATTACGAAAAACCTCCAATAATATATTTTTAAATTTCTACTTCCACAAAAGAATAAGGTAATAACTCTTGGATCGTTGTTTCTTTTATCTTTCCATCCAAGTTACACAGCGTGACCGGCATATCCGGTGCACAAAACTCAACTAAGACTTGACGACAAGCTCCACACGGTGATATAGGTTCTTTCGTTCGACCTGTCACTACTAAATGTTTAAACTCTGTCACGCCCTCAGATACTGCTTTAAAAATAGCGGTTCGTTCTGCACAATTTGATAAACCATAAGAGGCATTTTCGATATTACATCCTTGATAAATTTGACCATCTTTAGCAACCAATGTAGCACCTACTGGAAATTTTGAATAAGGAACATAAGCTTTTTCTGTTGCCTCATTCGCTAATTTAATCCATTGTTTCTTTTCATCAGTCATACGTATTCAACCCCTAAATTTCCTTAAGTTTTTACAGATAGACCAATAATGAACCTTTGGAAGAAAAAGAAGACTTCCTCCTCTCATTTTTATAAAATCACTCCTCCGAAATACATTTTACTATGTTTTCAGATAAAAAGAAGCTATTTTAAAAAATTATATCAATCTTTTAACTGTAAAGCTCTTAAAATGTTAACATTACCTTGTTTTTAAAAACACTTTATTTTACAAAAAATAAAGTGTTTTTAACTTTTATTCTCTAAATACCCTTATATATAAAAGAATACTACGTTTCAATTCATAGAGCAAACCCTTACAACTTAAACAGACAATATTCTTTTAAAAACACTTATTATTCGGTTATTACTTTGTGAATTAACTTGGGCTCTGTTCCAGTTTCGGAAATCAGAATATTTTCATATAAAACAGCTTCAACATCTTTAATCTCTTTCCGATTTGAATAAATCGTAACCAATGATTCACCTTTTTCGACTGAATCGCCCACTTTTTTATTCAAGTACAAACCAACAGCATAATCAATCGCTTCTTCTTTCGTACGACGACCTGCGCCTAAAAGCATTGCCGCTACACCGATTTGGTCCGCTACCATCTTAGAGATAACACCAGATTCTTTGGCTGGTAATTCAAATTTATATTTAGCTTGAGGCAATAATTCGGGTTGATCAACTACTCGAGGATCGCCTCCTTGATTTTCTACCATCACCTTAAACTTCTCTAGCGCTGCGCCAGAAGCAATACTTTCTTCTAACATTTTTCTTGCTTCGTCTAAAGTTTCTGCTTTTTCAGCTAAAACAACCATTTGACTACCGAGAACATAGACCATTTCCATTAAATCAGCTGGGCCATTTCCTTTCAGTGCATCAATTGCTTCTTGGATTTCATTAGCATTACCTATTGCATTTCCTAAAGGT
Organism: Vagococcus sp.; assembly: GCF_052102835.1. Taxonomy (NCBI): domain Bacteria; kingdom Bacillati; phylum Bacillota; class Bacilli; order Lactobacillales; family Enterococcaceae; genus Vagococcus; species Vagococcus sp. Next base: position 42,694 of record NZ_JBQEIL010000007.1, on the reverse strand, counting down.
TGTGACATATCAGAAATAATCGCCATCGTTTGACGATTGGCTAATTTGCCAATGCGAACCATAGTGTGAGCCAATCGCTCAGCATCTTCCAGATTTTTCATGAAAGCACCATCGCCTGTTGTAACATCTAATACGATGGCATCTGCTCCAGATGCTATTTTCTTACTCATAATGGAACTTGCAATCAACGGAATTGAATCCACTGTTTCCGTTACATCTCTTAAAGCATAAAACTTTTTATCAGCAGGAGCTAAATCACCAGATTGACCTGCAACAGCGACATGACTTTTATTAACCAATTCAATAAAACGATCATTTGTCATCTCAATTTCAAATCCTGGTATCGCTTCCAATTTATCTAACGTACCACCCGTGTGACCTAAGCCACGACCACTCATTTTAGCAACAGCTGCCCCAACAGAAGCAACCAAAGGAGCAAGAACTAATGTGGTTGTATCTCCGACACCACCTGTTGAATGTTTATCAACTTTAATTCCTTTAATTTCGGATAAATCAATCGTATCACCAGATTGACTCATTGCCATCGTTAAATGGGTAATTTCTTCATCGGTCATATCTCTAAAAAAGATAGACATTAATAGAGCACTTACTTGGTAATCAGGAATCGAACCCTCTGTATATCCAGAAACGACAAATTCAATTTCCTCTTTTGATAACACTTTACCATCGCGTTTATTCTTAATAACATCAACCATTCTCATCTTAAAATAACCTCCGTTTTCTCTGTTAAGTAAAGCGATTTACTTGAGGTTAGTCAAATACGGTAAATCGCTTTACGCTTAACAGAAAAGAGTTAGTAGCGCTTACATTTATAATATAGCACTCCGCTCTTTATCTGTCAAACACTTTTACACTATCTCTTAAAATAAACTGTGTTTCAAACATCTTGTTTGGAATCGCTTCTTGTGGAAACTTAATCGCATGTAATAAAAACTCAGCCGCAGTATAACCAATATCAAAAGCAGGTTGTGCAACTGTCGTCAAAGGTGGTGATAAATAAGCAGTAATTTCCAAGTTATCAAAACCAAAAATAGATAAATCTTCTGGGATCGAAAGCCCTCTTTCAAAGGCCGCTCGATAAGCTCCAATCGCCATTTGATCATTTCCACAACACAATGCCGTTATCTCATCAGCACGCTCAAGTAAACGAGTCGCGGCTTGATAACCGCCCTCAATAGTTACCGGTCCATCCTCTACATAGCTTTCTTGATAGGTTATCCCATGATTCGTTAAACAATTGTAATAGGCTTTATGACGATCCGTCATTTCATAATAACCTCTTTCATTGGTTAAAATCCCAATTTTTTTATGCCCTGCATCAATTAAATACTCAACAGCCGCATAATATCCTTCATATTCACGAACTAAGATATTACCTTGTTCACGAGTATTAAGACCACGGTCAATTAAGATATAAGGAAATTGCTTCATCCTTTTTTCTAAAGCTAATGAATTAGGACTCGCTAAAATAATCCCTGCAACTGATCGATTTTGTAACTGTTTTATAAATTTTTTTTCCATCTCTGCAGAATGTTTTGAGTTACATAACAATAACATATAATCTTTTTTATTTAGATACGTTTCAATTCCTTCAATTACTTTTGAGAAAAAAAGATCCGTTACATCAGGTACAATCATTCCCACTGTTTTTGACTCTCGTTGTACCATATTTTTAGCAAAATAATCAGGACTATAATCATACTCCTCAACTGCTTTTAAAACTTTTTGTCTCGTTTCTTCACTAAAACGTTGACCTTTATTATTTAAAATTTGAGACACAGTTGTGGTTGAGACCCCCACGATATTAGCGATATCTTTAATGGTGATTTTCATTACTATATCTCCTTTATTTTTTTTATCAGTCTCATAATACCAAAGATTAACTTAAAAGGCACTCTAAAAAAAGAAAAAGATGAGTCAGTATCTCTCATCATCCTTTTCTACTATTAAATTAACCGCCACCCAGTAAGAAATCTAAGACATTCCAACCATCTGATGTTTTAGAACGATACATCTCTGTATAACCACACTTTGTACAACTAATCGTAATAAATTTTTTGTTTTGAACATCAAATATTTTAGCAAAGTTTCCACCTGTTGCTTGTAACTGATCTGCTTCATAGTGTTCACAACCACATTTTTCACAAACATATTGCATTTTTTCCATTTTACTAACCTCCTATTTGATTCCATTTTATCAAGAGGATTAACCACAAGCATCCGACTAAAGTACCCTTTCTACCTCCATTTTACGTCTGATTTTTTAGATTGTCTGCTCAAAGTTACTTGCTTTCCATCTCTATCCTAGATATAATCGGAGAGATATCAAACAATCGATAAAAAGAAAGGAATTTGTATATATGATTACCGTTTCAAATGTTAGTTTATTACTTCCAGAAAAGAAACTTTTTGAAGATGTTAATATTAAATTTACTCCCGGAAACTGTTACGGTCTGATTGGGGCTAACGGTGCTGGTAAATCCACTTTTTTAAAAATTTTATCTGGAGATTTAGAGCCTTCAACAGGTTCAATTACTTTAGGTCCTGACGAACGTCTAGCTACTCTAAACCAAAACCATTTTGATTATGAAGATGACTTAGTTTTAGATACTGTCATGATGGGTCACAAACGACTTTATGAAGTGATGATGGAAAAAAATGCTGTTTATATGAAAGAAGATTTTTCTGATGCTGATGGGATTAAAGCAGCTGAATTAGAAGGGGAATTCGCTGAACTGAATGGTTGGGAAGCAGAAGCAGAGGCCGCAAGCTTGCTACAAGGCTTGAACATTTCTGAAGACCTTCATCAGTTAAAAATGAGTGAATTAACAGCGGGACAGAAAGTTAAAGTGTTACTCGCACAAGCTCTTTTTGGACATCCTGATGTTCTTTTACTGGATGAGCCTACCAATGGTTTAGATCGTGATTCAATTGCGTGGCTAGAAGAATTTTTAATCAATTTTGATAATACCGTTATCACGGTTTCCCATGACCGCCACTTTTTAAATAAAGTTTGTACACACATGGCTGATTTAGACTTCGGTAAAATTCAACTTTATGTTGGTAACTATGATTTTTGGTTAGAATCTAGCCAGTTAGCCGCAAGACTACACGCTGACCAAAACTCTAAAAAAGAAGAAAAAGTTAAAGAATTAAAAGATTTTATCGCACGTTTTAGCGCGAATGCTTCTAAATCAAAACAAGCAACCTCTCGTAAGAAAATGCTTGAAAAAATTGAATTAGATGATATTCAACCTTCTTCTCGTCGTTATCCGTTTGTTGGTTTTAAATCGGAACGTGAAATTGGAAATGATTTATTACACGTCGAAAATATTTCAAAAACAATTGATGGTAAAAAAATCTTAGACAATGTTTCATTCACTTTAAATAAAGAAGATAAGACCGCTTTTGTTGCTAAAGATGATATCGCAACATCAACGCTTTTCAAGATTATTATGGGCGATATGGAACCTGATTCTGGCTCTGTTCGTTGGGGGGTTACAACGACACAAGCCTATTTACCTAAAGATACCTCACAAGAATTTGATACAGAGCAACCTATCTTGGACTGGTTACGTCAATATGCTTCAAAAGAAGAAGATGACAATACCTTCTTAAGAAGCTTCCTTGGACGAATGCTATTTTCTGGTGAAGATGTTATGAAACCAGTCAACGTTTTATCCGGAGGAGAAAAAGTCCGTTGTATGCTTTCTAAATTAATGCTCTCTAAAGCAAATGTTTTAGTTTTAGATGATCCAACTAATCACTTGGATTTAGAAGCGATTACAGCTTTGAATGATGGTCTAATCGCTTTCAAAGGTGCCATTTTATTCACTTCACATGACCACCAGTTTATTCAAACTCTAGCAAACCGTATTATTGCTGTTTCTGATAAAGGTGTGGTTGACCGTGCGGAAACAACTTACGATGAGTTTTTAGATAATGAGACTGTGAAAAAACAATTAGATCATTTATTTAAATAAAAAAGATAAAAAGAAAGTTTGGTGCTAATAAAGCCTCAAACTTTCTTTTTTATCTTTTTTTACCAAATGAAAAAACAGCAATCGTTCCTGTCCCCGTATGACTCATGATTGTCGGCCCCATTGGAAAGAGTTTTACTTCAGCAACTTTTAATTCCCGTTCAATAATTTGTTTCGTTTCTTCCGCGGCTTCTAAATCATCTGCATGAGCAACGTAAATAATATCATGTTGGTCAATAACACTATGTTTCTTAGTTTCTGCGATTACTTTTTCTAATGCTTTATGTCGACCACGAACTTTACCAACATTAACTAGTTTCCCTTGGTCATCGACATGAATAATAGGTTTAATCTTCATTAACCCACCAATGGTAGCACTTGTTTTAGAAATTCGTCCGCCACGTTCTAAATGTTCTAAATTATCTACCGTTACCCATGATTGTAATGAATCAACGTGTTGCTCTAACCATGCTACAACATGGTCCAAAGTATGACCTTTCTTTCTTAAATCGCTAACACAAGTAACCAATAAGCCTTGTCCTAAACACGCAGCCTTCGTATCAACAATTGTAATCGGAACGATATCATGTTCCTCTTTCAATAAATTAACAGCACTCATTGCATTTTGATAAGAACCACTTAATCCCGATGAAAAAGCCAAATAAAGGAGTGGTATGTCTTGATTAACATAAGGCTCAAAAGCTTCAAGATAAGTTCCAATATTAATCTGAGAAGTGGTTGGCATTGCGCCTTCTTTTAAATGCGTAATAAATTCTTGATAATCAAACGTTTTACCTAAATCATCTATGTATTCTTTGCCATTAATATTAACGGTCATACTAACAAATTTTATTTCTTCTTCTTCCATCAATGCAGCAGGTAAGTCACAACATGAATCTGTCAATAAATCAAACTGTTGTATCATCTTTTTCACTCCCATTCTAACTTTAGTATAACAAAAAAGGAGTCAAATGACTCCTTTTTTACTTTATTTATACTTGGTCCCAAACATTCTCTAAAACATTTGTTTGAGTACGATCTGGTCCTACAGAAAAAGTTGAAATCCGGACACCCACTAATTCTGAAACACGGTGAACATAATCACGAGCATTCTCAGGTAATTCTTCTAACGTTCGACATTGAGTGATATCTTCTGTCCAACCTGGTAATTCTTCATAAATTGGTTTACAACGTGATAATTCTTTTAAACTGGCAGGATAATGATAAATTTCTTGACCATCGAGTTCATAAGCCGTACATATCTTAACTACCGGTAATCCTGTTAAAACATCAATCGAGTTTAATGAAAGATTGGTCAGTCCAGATACTCGTTTTGAATGGCGCATCACAACAGAATCAAACCAGCCAATTCGACGCGGACGACCTGTTGTTGTTCCATACTCGCGACCCACTTCACGAATTTGATGACCTATTTCATCAAACAGTTCTGTTGGAAAAGGGCCATCTCCTACACGAGAAGTATAAGCCTTACAAACACCGACTACTCGGTTCACTTTTGATGGACCGACACCTGTCCCAACCGTCACTCCACCAGCAACTGGGTTCGATGACGTCACAAAAGGATACGTGCCTTGATCAATATCTAGCATAACCCCTTGTGCTCCTTCAAATAAAACAGACTGCCCTTGTTCCAGTGCTTCATTCAAAATGACAGAGGTATCCGTCACATATTTTTTCAATTGTTGTCCATATTCATAATACTCTTCGAAAATTTCTTCAAATAAAAGGGCCTCTGTTTCATAAATCTTAGTAAATAGAGCATTTTTTTCCTCTAAATTTAATTTTAAGCGTTCAGCAAATGTTTCTTTATCTAAAAGATCGGCTACACGGATGCCGACACGTGCGACTTTATCCATGTATGCTGGTCCAATGCCTTTAATAGTAGTTCCAATTTTATTTTCACCTTTAGCATTTTCTTGAAGTTGATCTAATTTAATGTGATAGGGAAGAATCACATGGGCACGATCTGAAAGTCTTAGGTTATCAGTATTTATTTTATGATCTTTTAAATACTGTAACTCTGTTACTAACGCTTTTGGATTAACAACAACACCATTTCCAATAATACTTATTTTATCCTTATAAAAAATACCAGATGGGATAAGATGTAACTTATAGGTAACCCCGTCAAATTGGATTGTATGGCCTGCATTGTCTCCCCCTTGGTAACGAGCAATCACTTCTGCATGTTCACTCAAAAAATCAGTGATTTTCCCTTTACCTTCATCGCCCCACTGCGTTCCAACTACTACTACTGATGACATATGAACACTCCGTTCTATGATGTTTTTTTACTTAACTATCCTATCAAAAAGATTGCTCAACTGCAACTATTTTCGAACAATAAATATAAAAAACTTAACATCTATAGCAAAACACGAACTTTAAAACTCTTCTCGATTGGAAACAGAGGAAAATTTATTATATTCTTTAATAAAAAGTAACTCTACCGTTCCACGAGCTCCACTACGGTTTTTCTCAATAATGACTTCGATGACGTTACTTGGTTCACTTTGATTACCATCTTCATCTTCACCATCGCGTTGATAATAATCATCTCGGTAAAGAAAAGCAACAATATCAGCATCTTGTTCAATTGAACCCGATTCACGGATATCACTTAAAACCGGCCGCTTATCCTGACGTTGTTCCACTCCACGTGATAATTGAGATAAAGCAATCACAGGCACTTTTAACTCTTTTGCTAATTTTTTTAATTGACGAGAAATTTCAGAAACTTCTTGTTGACGATTTTCACGTCCCGTTCCTTCAATTAATTGTAAATAATCGATTAAAATCAAACCAATTTCACCTTGCTCTTGTGCTAGCTTACGACACTTTGCTCGTATTTCAGAAATTTTAATTCCTGGTGTATCGTCGATGAATATATTAGCTCGAGACAAACTTCCCATAGCAATAATTAAATTGTCCCATTCTTCGTCTGTTAACTGACCCGTTTTTAAGTGACTCGCGTCAATGAGTCCTTCAGAACAGAGCATCCGATTAACGAGTGACTCTGCTCCCATCTCTAAACTAAAGATAGCAACGGCCTTATCCGTTTTCGTGCCAATATTTTGGGCAATATTTAAAGCAAATGCTGTTTTCCCAACCGCAGGACGAGCAGCTAAGATAATTAATTCTTCTTTTTGTAGACCAGCGGTCATCTTATCTAGCTCATGATATCCCGTTGGTAATCCGGTGATTGCTTCTCCTTGCTGTGACAGTCGTTCAATTTGATTGATTGAATCACCAAGAACATCTGCGATTGCTAGGAAACCACTTCGATTTCTTTTTTCTGAAACTTCTAAAATCCGCCGTTCGGCTTCATCCAAAATAGATTCAACAGCATCTCCTTGTTCAAAACCACTCGTTACAATTTCGGTTGCCGTCTGAATCAGCGAACGTAACAATGCCTTTTCTTCGACTAATTTCGCATAATAACCAACGTTCGCTGCTGTAGGAACGCTTAAAGCCAATTCAGAAAGATAGCTCGTTCCACCAATGTCCTCAATTAGATCACGTTGCTCTAAATCATCTTTAACCGTAATCACATCTATCGGTTCATTACGATTGTTAAGTTCAACCATCACTTGAAAAATCAATTGGTGTGAGCGTCGATAAAAATCTTTTGCTTCAATATATTCCATTGCCTCAACAATTGCATCTGATTCTAAAAATACAGAACCTAAAACAGCTTGTTCAGCTTCTATGTTTTGTGGCGGTATTCTATCTTGTTGGATAAGCTCCATTTACAATCTCCTATCCTCTGATTAATCTGTTATAACATGAACTCTTAATTTAGCCATAACTTTGTGATGTAACTTTAATGGAACCGTAGTATAACCTAAAACTTTAATCGGTTGTCCTAATTCCATTTTCCGTTTATCAACTTTAATTTTATGTTGTTTTTCTAATTGTTCGGCAATTTGTTTAGAAGGAATCGAGCCGAATAAACGACCATCTTCCCCTGCTTTAGAATAAATCGTCACTTCAAATCCTTCAGCTTCTATTTTTTCTTTCACTAGTTCTGCTTCTTTAAAATTTTCTTCTTCTTCTTTTTCTTTTGCTTTAGTTTTTCCTTTTAGCTCACTTAAAGCTTTAGGTGTCGCTTCTACAGCTAAACCTTTTTTCAAAAGAAAGTTTTGTGCATAGCCAACTGCAACCTCTTTCACTTCACCTTTTTTACCTTTACCTTTAACATCTTGTAAGAAAATAACTTTCATTATTTGGTCACTCCTTTATGATTCTATCATCTTATTTTACCATAGTTTTATAATCGTGCCTAATGTCCTGTCACGATTATAAAAAAACAAGCATCCACTTTTAGTGGATGCTTGACTTAACTTTATTGTTCTTCGCCAACGAATGGTAATAACCCCATAATACGCGCGCGTTTGATTGCAATTGTTAAACGACGTTGGTGTTTAGCACAAGTTCCTGTAACACGACGAGGTAAAATTTTACCTCTTTCTGATACAAAACGTGATAATAAATCAACATCTTTATAATCAATATGATCAATATGATTAGCTGTGAAGAAACATACCTTACGACGTTTCTTTCCGCCTCTTCTTTGTTGAGCTGCCATTGTTTCGCTCCTCCTATTCTAATTTAGAATGGTAAATCGTCATCCGAAATATCAACTTGTGATGAGTTTCCAAAAGGATTGGCATCACGGTCGAAATTTGGAGTTTCATTACTACTTGAAAATGAAGATTGTTCAAATGATTGGTTATTTGTATTACCAGAAAATTGATTGTTCGTATTATTCGGTTGTTGTTGTCTTTGTTCCGAAGAACCTTTAGATTCTAACAACTGAAAATTCTCACAAACGACTTCTGTTACATAAACACGTTGACCTTGTTGATTTTCATAATTACGTGTTTGAATACGTCCAGTGACACCTAACAAAGTACCTTTGCGAGCATAATTTGCTAAAGTTTCTGCCGGTTTTCTCCAAATAACACAATTAATAAAATCTGCTTCTCGTTCTCCACTTTTATTAGTAAAATTACGATTAACAGCCAAATTAAACGTTGCAACAGCAGACCCATTTGCTGTAAATCTCAAATCTGGATCTCTGGTTAATCTTCCTACCAATACAACATTATTAATCATTCGTAAATCTCCCCTCTCGTTTTAATGTTTCACGTGAAACATTTTAGTTTTCTTCTTTAACGATCATGTGACGTAGAATGTCACCACTGATTTTAGCTAAACGAGAAAATTCGTCAATTGCTTTTGAATCAGCTGAAGAAACTTTAACGATTTGGTAGATTCCTTCACGGAAGTCTTCGATATCGTAAGCTAAACGACGTTTTTCCCATAGCTTAGATTCTAAAACTTCAGCGCCGTTTTCTTTCAAGATTGAATCAAAACGATCTACTAGAGCTGTTTTTGCTTCTTCATCAATGTTTGGACGGATAATGTATAAAATTTCATAATTTACTGTCTGGTTCATTGATTTTCACCTCCTTATGGACTTAAGGTTCCTAAAATTTATAGGAACAAGGAAAGTAAACACTTGTGCTTACTCACATTAGAACATTATACCCGTTTTAATCCAGTAAATCAATAGTTTCAATATTTTTTATGCCTATTATTATTTTTATTATTTTAAAAAGGTGATTTTAGACAATAAAATAACCTAGCAGCTCTTAGCTTAACACACCAGTTTATGTGTGTTACCTTCCCTTAGGCTAAGTCTCTGCTAGGTCCCCTTCATTACGTAAGGAATATGACACCTTCCCCACTCTCCTCACTTATTTTCTTTTTGCAAGGTATATGTAAATGAATACATATGTCTATGAATTTTACCACGTGCGACCTTTTACTCACGAATGATTATTTAGCGCAGTTTTCATAGAAGATTAACATCCCTTACACTTCGTATTATACCATGATTAAATGAAAGTTAAAAGACGAGCAACTTATTTCATTCTTTTTTAACTTTTTTGCCATATATACTCTTGATAATAGCGTTCTATCACGTCTTCTACCGTTGTTTTAGCAGGCATTTCTAAAAAGCGACTATAAATTTCAAACATTTCATAAGGTAATTTTAAATGCTCATCACAGGGATAAATATCAATGATTTTAGCCACTTGCCACGCTACTATTTCTCCATACCCATTATAATACGTCGGTTGTTCAACATTTAGTTGTTCAATAATAAATTGGCTTAATTCACTTGAATGCTGAAAAGCATCAAGATTAATAGTCGTTAAATAAATTGCCTCTTCAAAGAGCTTTGTCTCGAGTTTGTCTGTTGAATGGACGGTTGATTGAATTAAAACTTTAACAGCATGCATTTTCATTCCTCCTAAAATATAAACGTTTTTTTCATTTTAGTATAACATCTGCCATAAAAACGTCAATCTGAAACAAAAAATAACGAGTATAGATTTTTAATCTACGCTCGTTATTTTTTTTACAACTTATTCTTCTTCGGGTACTTCTGCTGTTTCTATGTTTTCTGGTGATTCAACTGTTTTGATTTCTTCAATCTCTTCTTCTTCTTCAGCTTCCACTTTTGCCATTGTCGATACAAAAGCTTCTTCCTCTAAACGAATTAAGCGAACACCTTGAGTTGAACGACCCGTTTGCGAAACATTATCCACATTAAAACGAATAATCACACCACGATTCGTAATAATCATAATATCTTCCTCGCCAGTCACTGTGGTTAATCCAGCTAATTTACCATTTTTCTCCGTAATATTAACTGTTTTAATTCCTTTACCTCCACGACCTTTAACAGGATATTGCGTCGCTAGTGTTCGCTTACCATAACCATTCTCAGTAATGACCAAGACTTCACTTTCTGGAGTAATGATATCCATACCAATCACATAGTCTTCTTCACGTAAACGAATACCACGCACACCAGCTGCTGTCCGGCCCATTGAACGAACATCCGTCTCTCTAAAGGTAACAGAGTATCCTCGATGTGTTCCAATGATAATGTTTTGTTGCCCATCTGTTAGAGCCACGTTGATTAGCTGATCGCCATCACGTAAACTAATCGCTCTCAAACCATTCGTCCGAATATTAGCAAACTCTGTTACAGCCGTTCGCTTCACTGTTCCTAATTTTGTTGTGAAGAATAAATAGTGGTCCGCTTCAGCTTTACCTTCAATATTAATGATGGCTTCCACTTCTTCTGAAGAATCAATCCCTAATAAATTAATCACAGGAATTCCTTTTGCTGTTCGGCCATATTCAGGAATCTCATAACCTTTAGCACGATAAACTTTACCAGCATCTGTAAAGAATAATAGCGTATCATGTGTTGAACAAGAAACTAGATTTTCAACAAAATCATCGTTATGAACGCCCATCCCTTGGACACCACGGCCCCCACGATTTTGTGTTCTAAATTCTGTACTTGGTAAACGTTTGATATAACCGTTATTCGTTAACGTAACGACAATATCTTCTTCTTCGATTAAATCCTCATCTTCTAGACTTAAGACTTCACCGATTAACAATTCCGTTCGACGTGCATCGCTATATTTACGTTTAATTTCTTCAAGCTCCGTACTTATAATTTCTAAGACACGGTCATGATTAGCTAAAATATCTTTCATATCTTCAATAAATGCTAATAATTCTTGATATTCTTTTTCAATTTTTTCACGTTCTAAACCTGTTAAACGACGTAAGCGCATGTCTAAAATAGCTTGTGCTTGACGATCAGACAATGAAAAATTCTCAATCAATCCCGCTTTTGCAACATCATCTGATTTTGATGAACGGATTAAATGAATAATCTCATCGATATGATCTAAAGCGATCCGTAACCCCTCTAAAATGTGCGCACGCGCTTCTGCTTTACTTTTATCAAACTCTGTCCGGCGAACGATAACTTCTTCTTGGTGGACAAGATAATGCTCTAAAATTTGTTTTAAACCTAAAACTTTAGGAACACCATCCACAATCGCTAACATATTAAAGCCAAAACTAGATTGTAAGGCTGTTAATTTATATAAATTATTTAATACAACAGTAGCACTAACGTCACGACGTACTTCAATAACAATTCGCATCCCTAAGCGAGAAGACTCATCACGCAATTGTGTGATACCCTCTACTCGTTTTTCACGATGTAATTCAGCAATCCGTTCGACTAATTTTGCTTTATTAACCATGTAAGGAATCTCAGTAACGATGATTCGTTCCTTACCACTTGCTAACTCTTCAATATCGACTTTAGCGCGGATAATAATTTTTCCCTTACCCGTTTCATATGCTTTTCTAATTCCGGATTTCCCCATCACAAGAGCACCCGTTGGAAAATCTGGACCCGGTAAAACTTCCATTAAATCAGCGGTGGTTGCCTCTTTATTTTCCATTATTAATTGGACAGCATCAATTACTTCACCTAAATTATGCGGTGGAATATTAGTTGCCATTCCAACGGCGATTCCCGTTGTACCATTGACTAATAAATTTGGAAATCTTGCTGGTAAAACAGAAGGTTCTCTCTCTGTCTCATCATAGTTTTTTTGAAAATCTACTGTATCTTTATTGATATCACGAAGCATTTCGACAGCAATTTTACTCATGCGAGCTTCTGTATAACGCATCGCCGCCGCTCCGTCACCATCGACAGAACCAAAGTTACCATGCCCATCAACCAGTAATTGACGATAACTAAAGGGCTGAGCCATACGTACCATTGCTTCATAAATAGAACTATCACCATGGGGATGATACTTACCCATGACATCCCCTACAATACGGGCTGACTTCTTATAAGCTTTATCAGGTGTTACACCCATTTCATTCATTCCATATAGAATACGGCGATGAACAGGCTTTAAACCATCTCTAACGTCTGGTAAAGCACGCGATACGATCACACTCATGGCATAATCAATAAATGATGTTTCCATTTCTTCTGTCAAATTGACATCTGTGATATTTCTAATCATTTCTTCTGACATGAACGATTCTCCTTATCTTATTGATTTAAATATCTAAATTTTTAACATAGTGCGCATTCGCTTCGATAAATTCACGACGTGGCTCTACTTTGTCTCCCATTAACATTTCAAAAACAGCATCAGCTTTTTGAGCATCATCAACGCTAACACGCAATAGACTACGACGCTCAGGATCCATAGTAGTGTCCCATAACTGGTGATCGTCCATCTCGCCTAGCCCTTTATAACGTTGAACCCCTACTTTAGGTGATACTGGTAGGTTAGCAATGGTAGCCGCTAAACGCTCATCGGCATCTTTACCTGGTTGAACATAAGTGATGTTCTTTCCTTGTTTAACACCGTATAAAGGTGGCTGTGCAATATAAACATAACCCGCTTCAACAACTGGGCGCATATAACGATAAAATAAAGTCAATAATAAGGTTCGAATATGAGCACCATCGACATCCGCATCGGTCATAATGACTAATTTATGATAACGAGCTTTTGCTACTTCAAAATCTTCACTAAATCCTGTTCCCATGGCTGTAAAAAGAGAACGGATTTCTTCATTCGCTAAAATTTTATCCATCGTTGCTTTCTCAACATTTAAGATTTTCCCACGGATCGGTAATATCGCTTGAAATTCACGATCTCGACCTTGCTTAGCCGATCCTCCAGCGGAATCCCCTTCGACAATGAAAAGTTCGCATAGTTCTGGATCTCGACTAGAGCAATCCGCTAACTTACCAGGTAAATTACTGATTTCTAAAGCACTTTTACGACGAGTAACCTCGCGCGCGCGTTTGGCTGCTAAACGAGCTTTAGACGCTAAAATCCCTTTTTCAACTACTTTTTTAGCGACTTCTGGATTTTCCAATAAAAATTTATTGAACGCTTCTGAGAACAGACGATCGGTGACTGTTCTAACTTCTGAATTCCCTAATTTTGTTTTGGTTTGTCCTTCAAACTGTGGTTCTGGATGTTTGATTGAAATAACCGCAGTCATTCCTTCTCTCACATCATCACCACTCAAATTATCTTCATTTTCTTTAATTAATTTTTGACGTTTGGCATAGTCGTTGATGACACGAGTTAAAGCTGTTCTAAAACCAAACTCATGCGTTCCACCTTCATAGGTATGAATATTATTAGCAAAGCTCAATAAATTAGTGTGGTAACCATCTGTATATTGAATCGCTACTTCAACTGTAATTCCTTGCTGTTCACCTTCTGTATAAATTGGCTCATCAAAAAGAACATTTTTATTTGTATTTAAGTATTCAACATAACTTCGAATACCACCTTCATAATGATATTCTTCATAAATTTCAGGTTCAACACGTGCATCGCGAATACTTATTTTCAAGCCCCTATTTAAAAAAGCGAGTTCTCTAATTCTTGTTTTTAATTTTTCAAACTCAAAAGAGGTTGTTTCTGTAAATATTTCTGGATCCGGTTTAAAATTAACAACGGTTCCTCTATGTGTTGTATCTCCAATTATTTCTAACGCTTCGCCTACTTTACCACGTCGAAAGACTTGACCATGAATTTTGCCATCCACATGGACTTTTACGTCTAAATATTCTGATAAAGCATTAACAACCGAAGAACCAACCCCATGAAGCCCACCGGATACTTTATAGCCGCCTCCACCAAATTTACCGCCCGCATGTAAGATAGTAAAAACAGTTTCAACTGCTGAACGACCCGTTTTTTCTTGAATCCCTACAGGAATACCACGTCCATTATCCGTAACCGTCACACTTTCATCTTTTTCGATCACAACATGAATCTCTGAACAGAAACCGGCGAGAGCTTCATCAATTGAATTATCGACGATTTCCCATACTAAATGATGCAAACCTTGTGGGCCTGTTGAACCAATATACATCCCTGGTCTTTTTCTTACTGCTTCTAATCCTTCTAGGACTTGAATTTGACTGGCATCGTATTTTTGTGCTGCTTCTAAATTATTATTTTCTTCTGTCAACGCTAATCTCCATCCCTTTCTACACTACCTTGAGTAATTTGATACACTTCAGGCTTAATTTTTAATTTATTCTCTAGATGATTCAAACTAGTTGTTGTTAAAAACGTTTGAAGCTTCATTTCGATTAATTCTAAAAGTTGAACTTGACGCTCGTCATCTAACTCACTTAACACGTCATCTAATAATAAAATAGGATATTCGCCTATTTCTTCATTAATTAATTCTATTTCTGCTAATTTCAAACTCAAAGCCGTTGTTCGTTGCTGCCCTTGCGACCCATAAGTTTGAACATTTTTTTCATTTACAAAAAAAAGTAAATCATCACGATGTGGCCCTATACTTGTTGATTGCTGATGCAAGTCCTTGGCTTCATTTTTTTTCAAATCCGTATACAAAAGTAAGTTCAACTCTTGCGCAGATTGTTCTGATGTTAATTTTTGATAGCTTTTATAGGCAATCGTTAAATTTTCTTTAGAATAAGAAATTTTTTTATGAATCTCATTTGCCCATTTTTCCAATTTTTTTATAAAATGAAGGCGATAAAATAAAACATGACTACCCGCTTGAGCCAGTTGTTCTGATAAGACATCTAAGTAAATCAGATCTTTTGTTTTCATTTGCCCAATTTTTTTTAAATATTGATTTCTTTGTTTTAAAACAGATTGATAAGTACTTAAATAGTGAAGATATTGTGGATTGATTTGTCCAATTTCCATATCAAGAAATTTACGACGATTTTGAGGAGAACCTTTAACTAAGGTTAAATCTTCAGGAGCAAATAAAATGACATTTAGTTGACCGATATAATCACTTAAACGTTGTTGTTCCAGGTGATTAATTTTAGTTTTTTTTCCTTTATTAGAAATAATCATCGTTAAGTCAACTTCACTATGTTGTTTAACCACTCTTCCCTCGATGCGGGAAAATTCTTTTGACCATTCAATTAGTTCTTTATCATTCGTTGTTCGATGACTTCTGGCTAGAGCTAGCATATAAATACTTTCTAAAAGATTAGTTTTGCCTTGCGCATTTTCACCTAAAAAAACATTTAAGCGTTGTGAAAAATCTAAACTTAGTTGATCGTAATTCCGATAACTCGTTAATTCAATATTTTTTAAATACATTATTCTTCACGAGATTGCTCATTTTTTAGCGAAGAAGTCATAAAAAAAGTCCCTACTTCAGGTATTTCAATCATCATTTCTGGGTATAATTTACGTCCACGGCGATTTTCAATTTCACCATCAACATAAACAACATTTTCTCGTAAATACCATTTCGCCATACCGCCACTAGAAATGACATCAATTTCTTTTAAAAGTTGACCTAAAGTCATGTAATCTGTTTTTAAAATAAAAGTTTTTTTCACAATTCCCACCTATTCTTTCCATTTATAGACTCCTCCATTATACCTTTTTTGAAGGACAAAAACAAATTATCTTTCATATAAACCCTTCTAACCGGTATGGAGTATTTTTAGATAGATTTATCATATTCTATTCAAACTGGCTAGAATGTAAAAATAAGTTGTTTTTTTAAATTTTAGATTTTATTGAAAATTTTCTGATTATTGTTTTGTTTAACTATCAATTTTGGTGAATAACTTAAAAAACGAGCAATCATTTTTAGATTGCTCGTTTTTTAGTCTCGAGAAGGATCTGAAATCATCCATTAATTTGTTCGAACGGGAGTTATTAATTGAATAAAATCAATATCACCATCCGATGGTTGTAAAGTAAATGGACGAATTGGAGATATAAATTTAATTGTAATATCAATTCCACTAAATGATTTCAATGAATCTTTCATATAATCTGGATTAAATGAGATATCAATCGGATCACCTGTTACAGAAACATAACTTAAATCTTCTTCAACATTGCCAATTTCTGGTGAATTACCATAAATAGTAACCTCTTCAGAATTGATGGATAATCTTACTATATTGTTACGACCTTCATGTGACAGTAAAGAAGCTCGATCGATTGCCGACAGAAGTTCCGGTACGTTAAACGTTATTTCTGTATTAAAACTAGTTGGTATTAGACGGTCTGTGTCTGGATAGTTCCCTTCTAGCAGACGAGAATAAAATAACATGTTCTCTGTTTTAAATAACACTTGGTTATCCATCATTAGAATAGAGACTAAATCTTCTTCGTCTTTAAAGGTTCTTGATAGCTCTTGTAAACTCTTACCAGGAATCACAACATCAAAATCTTGATTATCTCCTTCAACTTCAATCATTCGTTGACTTAAACGATGACTATCAGTTGCTACCGCTAATAATTGATTGTTTTTCAATATCATATGAACACCAGTCAAAATTGGACGACTTTCATGCATTGAAACAGCAAAAACAGTTTCATTAATTAATTTGTTTAAAACTCGAGCAGGTAATTTAAAAGCCTGATCATGTTCAACGATTGGTAAATGAGGATAATTTTCTGCATTTAAAGCATTAACGTTAAATAAAGCCTTGCCTGATGTAATAATGACTTGATTATTGTCAACTAATTCTAAAGTTAGTGTAGCTTCAGGAAGTTTACGAATAATATCATTAAAGAATCTTGCTTGTAAAACAATAGATCCTGTTTTTTCAATTAACATATTTGCTTTTTCATCAGTGGCACTTAAAAAAGTTTCAATTGAGATATCTGCGTTGCTTCCTGTTAGAGTCAATCCCATCTCTGTTAATTTTATTTTTACCCCCGTTAGAATAGGAATAGTTGTTTTTCCAGAAATAGCTCGTTGAACAGTCGCTAATTCTTCAAGAAAAGAGGCACGATTTAAAGTGACTTTCATATGTGATTCTCCTTTTAATTAATAATATAAATAGATAGTAATAGTAGTAGAGCCTGTGAATCATGTGGATAACTAAGCTTTGTGGATAAGTCTCAAGGTTTTTAGCATGTGGACAACCTGTGGATAAGTTAATGGTTAAGTTAAAAGTTTTCCACAGGTCTGAAATTTTTAATTTGTAAGTAATTGCTTTAAATCTCCAATTTCTTTTTGAAGTGTAGCGTCGGTCTTTAGTAATTGTAGAATTTTTTCATGAGCATGGATGACAGTAGTATGATCTTTTCCACCAAATTCAGCACCAATTTTGGGTAAAGAGTTATCAGTTATTTCACGAGAGAGATACATCGCAATTTGCCGAGGCACAACAATCGTTTTAACTCTTTTTTTCCCTTTTAAATCTTTTAATTTTATATGGTAGTATTTACAAACTTCCTCTTGAATTAAAAGAATAGAAAGTTCTTTTCTTTTTGAAGCAGGCTTGAGACTTTTTAAAGCGTCTGCGGCTAAACTTGTTGTAATTTCATTTCCACTCATTGCTGAATAAGCTTGAACTCTAACCAAAGCCCCCTCAAGCTCTCGAATATTTGAATCAATTTGTCCAGCAATATAGCTTAGAGTATCATCAGGAATTTCTAAATTTTCAGCGTCTGCTTTCTTTCTTAAAATAGCAATTCGTGTTTCCAAATCTGGAGGGGTAATATCAACGGATAGTCCCCAGGCAAAACGGGAAACGAGACGTTCTTGTAGTTTAGGAATTTCATTAGGTAAGCGATCACTGGTTAAAACGATTTGATGTCCATCATTATAGAGTGTATTGAAGGTATGGAAAAATTCTTCTTGGGTCCCCTCTTTATCAGCAAAAAATTGAATATCATCCACAAGTAATAAATCAACACTTCGGTATTCCTGTCTAAAAGCTTCGGATGTCCGATTTTGGATGGAGTTAATAAAATCATTAGCAAAAGATTCACTAGTAACATATTTTATTTTTGCATCGGGTTGATTTGTCAACATTTGATGACCAATTGCGTGCATTAAGTGAGTTTTTCCAAGTCCAACGCCACCGTAAAAGAAGAGCGGATTATAGGTTGCACCAGGATCTTCAGCGACAACTAAAGCCGCTGCATGAGCCATTTGGTTTCCTTTTCCAATAACAAAAGTATCAAACGTATACTTCGGGTTTAATAGAGCTTTTTTGCTATTTTGGATAACAATATCAGGAACAGCGGCTTTTTTTTCAGCGACTCTTTTTTCAGGTGCAGGTTGTTCATTTTGAATAATAAAGACCGGTGATATTTCACCTCCGGTTAATTTGAAGCCTGTTTCGACAATTTTACTTGCGAGGTTTTTCTCCCAGTACTCTTTATGTAAAGAAGAGGGTACTTCAATAATTAAAATATTATCTTCAAGACTAATCGGCGTTGCTTGTTCAATCCAAGCATTAAAACTAGGAGGGGTTAAGATTTGGCGATAGTCATCTTCTAATTCTTTCCAAATAAAATCAATATTGGGCATGTCTATCCTCCTTTTAAAATAGTTTGCTTGTTCATTCTAGCATTAAATAAAAAAGTTTTCCACTGATTTTATAGGATGTGGATAACAAAATAACAAAATTAACAAAAAGTTTTCCACAGACAATGTTCAAGTTGTGGACTATTTTTAAATAAAAGAGAAAGATAGACAGTTATGCACAGACTCGTAGATTGTTAGGACAAGCTTTCTAACAGTTATCAACACCTTATTTTAAAAATGTGGATAAGTTTGTAACAGCTGTTAACTTGTGGATAACTGAATGTTAAGTTTGAGGATGACTAAAATTATTTTTTCGTCTTTAAACAGTAATGTGGATAAGTTTAGAGGGATTGTTAACTCTTTTATAAGAATCTTTTGAAAGTATTTTAAAAAGAATAGTTGACAAAACTGGTATTCTATTTGTATACTATTATAGTCTGTCTAAGTGATTTAGAAATAGACTGTTTTATAGGAGGTGGATTTCATGAAAAGAACATATCAACCAAAAAAACGTAAGCGCCAAAAAGTGCATGGTTTCCGTAAACGCATGAGCACTAAAAATGGTCGTCGCGTAATAGCTAGTCGACGTCGTCGAGGAAGAAAAGTATTAGCTGCATAAATCACTGAGTTTAATAATCAGTGATTTTTTTTTATAACTTTTTTTATTAAAAAAGAGATAAATAAACTTACTTTATGCTATGATTAGAGTATTGCTAAGTCATAAACTAAGTAGAATTAAAGGGATGTTACATGAGAAAATCTTATCGGATAAAAAGAGAGGTAGACTTTCAAACGATTATTAAGAAAAAACAGTCATTTGCAAATCGTAATTTTGTCGTCTATTTCAATCAAAACGAGCAAAATACTCACTTTCGTGTGGGAATTTCTGTCGGTAAAAAAATTGGTAACGCTGTTAATCGAAATCGTGTAAAGCGTTTAATTCGACAATCATTATTTGAGTTAAAAGATGAAATCAAACCGACTCATGATATCATTATAATAGCACGGCCTAATATAGTAGGCTTATCATTTGATGAAGTGAAGCAAAACACTCGACACGTATTGAATTTAGCAAATTTAATAAAATAAGCGAGGGCTAATTAGTGAAGAAATACAAAAAAATAATACTTTTAATGAGTATGCTAGTTTTAGTTTTTGTTTTGACAGGTTGTGGTGCGACAGGTAGTGTTACTGCTGATAGCACAGGTCTTTGGGATCGGTATATTGTTTATTACTTTGGTCAGGCTATTAAAAGTCTATCGTTCTTTGGTAATAAGGGAATCGGAATTATTATGTTTACTTTAATTATTCGTGTGTTGTTGATGCCTTTAATGCATTTTCAAACGAAAAGTATGCGTAAAACTCAAGAGTTACAACCAAAAATTAAAGCATTGCAAGAAAAGTATTCATCAAAAGATCCAGAAACAGCACGATTGTTACAAGAAGAGACACAACGTCTATATGCCGAAAATGGAGCGAACCCACTAACGGGATGTTTACCTTTATTGGTTCAGCTACCAATCATGATGGCGTTATGGCAATCCATTTCTAGAATACCTGCTTTGACAAATGGTCATTTTTTATGGTTAGCACTAGGCGATCCAGATCCGACTTATATTTTGCCGATTTTAGCAGCAATCTTTACATTTATTAGTACGAAATTAACATCAATGGGACAAACTGAAACCCAAGGTGCTATGAAAATTATGAATTACACGATGCCAATTATGATTTTAGTAATGGGAGTTAATTTAGCTAGTGGTTTATCTTTATATTGGGTAATATCTAATGCTTTCCAAGTGGTTCAAACACTGATTATTAATAATCCATTTAAATTAAAAGCGGAACGTGAAGCAGAAGAAAAACGTAAACAAGATTTAGAAAAAGCATTGCGTAAAGCAAATTTGTCTAAGAAAAAACGTAAATAAAAACGACTATATTACTATGAGGAGGTTTGTGTGATGCCGAATTTTAAAGGTGAAACAGTAGAGCAAGCAATAGAATCTGGTTTAAAGTCATTAAACATTAGTAAGAGTGAAGCGATTATTAGTGTATTAGAAGAGGGAAAACGTGGTTTTTTAGGAATTGGTAAAAAAGCAGCTGAAGTATCAATTGACGTGGTTCCTTTTGTTAAAGAAGAAGCCGTTAACGAAGTTGTAGAAGAACCAGACTTAAAAGGACCAACTGAAGTAAAGGAGTCTTCAAAAGAAGCTCATTTAGAAACAAATGAAGTCATCTATGAGTCGGATTTACCAGATGATGAAGCAATTGAAAAATTAGCCATTTATTTAACTGAAATTACACGTGAACTTGATGCACCTGCATTAGTTAAAGTTAAACGTCACAAGCAAGTCGTGGTTTTTGACTTAGAAACGTATAAAAAAGGGTTATTGATTGGTAAGCACGGTAAAATTTTAAATGCTTTACAATATTTAGCTCAAGTTTATATTCATCGGATTGCTAAAAACCGAATAGCTATTATGGTTAATATCGGTGATTATCGCGAGCGTCGCGAACAAATTTTACAACGTTTAGCTCGAAGAACTGCAAAAGAGGTTCGTCAAACAGGACAACCTGTTTTTCTAGAACCGATGCCAGCTTTTGAGCGTAAACAAGTTCATGCGATTTTAGCTAACGAAAGTGATATCAGCACTCATTCAGAAGGGCACGAACCTCATCGTTATCTAGTCGTTGAATTAGCTTAGTTAATAAAAGCCATCAAGAAATTAATTTCTTGATGGCTTTTTGTTATACTTAAAAAAAGGGAGGTTGAACTTAATGAAACGTACGGTTTATTTTATTCGTCATTCACTTAGGGATGAAACCATTCATCATGAGCAAGCACCTCTAAGCTCAAAAGGTCTAGCATTAGCACAAAAATTAGTTTTATTTTTTGAAGATAAGAAGGTAGAAGCAATCTATGTGAGTCCTTTTTTAAGGACGCTACAGACGGCGCAACCCTTAGTTGAATTATTTGAATTATCGCTTCAGATGATTCCGGAGTTTAGGGAACGGAAAATTGGAGAATGGTTGTTTAATTTTAATGAGTTTGCGAATAAGCAGTGGTCTAATTTTGATTTCAAACTTTCTCATGGAGAGAGTTTAAATGAAGTCGCTCAAAGGGTTTATCCAGCGTTTCAAAACATTTTAAAAACAGCACCAGAAAATTTGGTTATCGTTGGACATGGGACAGCTTTTTCAGTTCTTTTTAAGGAGTTAACAGAGGGAGAGTTTGATTATTTAGACTTTTGTTTACTAAAAATGCCAGATGTTTTGGTAGGAACCTTTCAAGAAGACCAGTTATTAGAACTTGAGGTTAATGTTTTAGAAAAACAAATCCTAGAATTTTTCGTCAATTAAAATTGTCATCAAGTTTAGAATATGCTATTATTTTTGTGACATACAAATAGCGATAGC
The DNA here is from genome assembly GCF_052102835.1 of Vagococcus sp. Taxonomy (NCBI): domain Bacteria; kingdom Bacillati; phylum Bacillota; class Bacilli; order Lactobacillales; family Enterococcaceae; genus Vagococcus; species Vagococcus sp. The sequence goes on along the minus strand of NZ_JBQEIL010000007.1, from coordinate 20,024 downwards.
AGTCAAAGTGCGTGTCCATTTCTTTTTAAAATAAAAGGGGTGGAGTGGGCGCTTTTTTATATGTAAAAAAAGAAAGAAGAGGGAATAGTTGATGAATATCACAAAAGAATTCGATACGATTGCTGCCATTTCGACACCTCCTGGAGAAGGAGCTATTAGTATAGTCCGCTTGAGCGGAACAGAGGCAGTTAAAATCGCCAATCAGATTAGTCATTATCAAAAAAAATCATTAGAGGAGGTACCGACCCATACTATTCACTATGGCCATGTTAAAGATCCTGAAACCAAAGCTGTTTTAGATGAAGTCATGTTCGCTGTCATGCGTGCACCTAAAACCTTTACTCGTGAAGATATCGTAGAAATCAATTGTCATGGTGGAATGGTCGTTGCCAATCAGATATTACAACTCTTATTACGTCAAGGAGCACGTTTAGCGGAGCCAGGTGAATTTACCAAGCGGGCCTTCTTAAACGGCCGTATGGACCTGTCACAAGCGGAAGCTGTGATGGATTTAATCCAAGCTAAGACGGATGAGTCGATGAAGTTAGCGTTAAATCAACTGGATGGTAAGTTGTCACACTTAATTCGTGAGTTACGTCAAAAGATTTTGGAAGCCTTAGCACAAGTAGAAGTCAATATTGATTATCCAGAATATGATGATGTTGAAGAAATGACATCTATTATTTTGGTAAATAAAGCTCGTGAGGTTCAACAAGATGTGGCTCATCTTCTACAAACATCACGTCAAGGTAAAATCCTAAGAGAAGGATTATCGACAGCTATTATCGGTCGTCCTAATGTTGGAAAATCAAGTTTATTGAACTATTTATTGCAAGAAGATAAAGCGATTGTTACTGAAATAGCAGGCACAACTCGTGATGTGATTGAAGAATATGTAAATGTTCGAGGGGTTCCGTTAAAGTTGGTAGATACGGCAGGTATTCGTGAAACGGATGATGTGGTTGAAAAAATAGGTGTTGAACGTAGTCGTCAAGCGATTGTCGATGCAGATTTAATTTTACTTATTTTAAATCAAAGTGAAGCATTAACAGAGATGGACAAAGAATTATTAACGTTGACGAAAGGAAAACACCGAATAGTCTTACTAAATAAGGTCGATTTACCAAGAAAACTGGAAGAAGGGCTTTTAAAAGAATACTTGGAAGAAGAAACAGTCTTACCTATTTCGGTTATTTCCAGTCAAGGGATTGATGCTTTAGAACAGGCGATAAAAAATACGTTTTTCAATCAAGAAACATCGGGTAAGGATGCCACATATTTATCTAACAGTCGTCATATTGGACTTTTAGAAGAAACAAACCGAGCCTTACAAGAAGTAATCGATGGGATTGAGCAAGAGATGCCAGTTGATTTGGTTCAAATTGATATGACTCGTGCTTGGGATTTATTAGGTGAGATTATTGGGGATAGTGTACAAGATGAACTAATTACACAATTGTTTAGTCAATTCTGTTTAGGTAAATAGAGAGGAATTAAAGAGATGATACAAGTAAGTGAGTATGATGTGATCGTTGTTGGTGGAGGTCATGCCGGTGCGGAAGCGTGTTTAGCATCTGCGCGTATGGGGATGGAAACATTACTCGTGAGTTTAAATTTAGATATGATTAGTTTTATGCCTTGTAATCCTTCCATTGGGGGACCGGCTAAGGGAGTTGTTGTTCGCGAAATTGATGCTCTTGGTGGCGAGATGGGTCGAAACATTGATAAAACATATGTTCAGATGAGAATGTTAAACACCGGTAAGGGGCCCGCAGTCCGTGCCTTACGTGCGCAGGCAGATAAACATCAATATCACACTGAAATGAAGCGTACGCTTGAAAATACGCCGAATTTGACCGTTAAACAAGGTATCGTTGAAAAATTAATTATAGAAGATGATCATTGTCACGGTGTTGAATTAAGTACAGGGACACGCTATCATTCAAAAGCAGTGATAATTACTGCTGGTACGGCTTTACGTGGTGAAATCATTATTGGTGAATTGAAATATTCCTCAGGTCCTAATAATTCATTACCATCAATTGGTTTAGCTGATAACTTAAAAGAAATTGGATTAGAAATCGAACGTTTTAAAACGGGAACGCCTCCTCGAGTTAATGGACACAGCATTGATTACTCTAAAACAGAAGAACAACCAGGTGATACGATTCCGAATCATTTTAGTTTTGAAACACCAGATGCAGCATACGTCCAAGATCAAATGTCTTGTTGGTTAACGTATTCAAATTTAAAAACACATGAAATTATTCGAGAAAACTTACACCGAGCTCCGATGTTTACTGGAATTGTTGAAGGAGTGGGCGCGAGATATTGCCCCTCGATTGAAGATAAAGTAGTTCGTTTTAGTGACAAACCTCGCCATCAAATATTTTTAGAACCAGAAGGACGTAACACGCAAGAATACTATATCCAAGGATTGTCGACTTCATTACCAGAAGATGTGCAATATGATATGGTTCGTAGTGTAGAGGGCTTGGAGAATGCAGAAATCATGCGGAGTGGTTATGCGATAGAGTATGATGTAGTTGTCCCTCATCAATTACGCCCAACGCTTGAAACAATGAAAATTACAGGTCTTTACACAGCGGGACAAACAAATGGGACTTCTGGTTATGAAGAAGCTGCTTGTCAAGGTTTGATGGCTGGAATTAATGCTTCACTTAAAATTCAAGGAAAAGATCCTTTAATTTTAAAACGTAGCGATGCTTATATCGGTGTTTTGATTGATGATTTGGTAACAAAAGGAACGAGTGAACCTTATCGTTTATTAACATCAAGAGCGGAATATCGTTTATTATTACGTCATGATAATGCGGATTTGCGCTTAACTGAGTTTGGTCACCAAGTTGGTTTAGTTGCAGAAGAGCGTTATAGAGAGTATCAAGAAAAGCAAACACAAATTGAGGCTGAGATGAAACGTTTAGGGAAGTTGAGATTACGTCCAACAGAGGCTTTACAGGCTTTTTTGACGGCCCATCAATCGGCTAATTTAAAAGATGGAATTTTAGCAAGTGACTTGTTAAAACGTCCAGAAATTAATTATCATGATTTAATCCCGTTTTTAGAAATAACGAAACCTTTACCTCGATATGTAATTGAACAAGTTGAAATCCATACAAAATACGAAGGTTATATTAAAAAAGCACAAGATAAAGTAGAAAAACTGAAGCGTATGGAAGCTAAAAAAATTCCAAGTTATATTGACTACAAAGCAATCAATAGCTTAGCCACAGAAGCTATTCAAAAGCTAGAAAAAATACGTCCAGAAACCATTGCTCAAGCTAGTCGTATTAGTGGTGTTAATCCATCCGACATCAGTATTTTGATGGTTTATATCGAACAAGGAAAAATAACAAAAAGAGATGAGGAAAAGGCTTAGTGATAAGCCTTTTTTTGTTTCACATGAAACATTTTAAACTTAAAATTTGGTTCTTGATATAACTAATTGTTTTTTTGTTAGCTTTATCAAAACAAACTGGTCTTGACGGAACTTGATATTTTAGATACTCTGGCCTTTAAAGTAAATTTTGTATTTGTGCTTGTTGGATGAGTACAAGCTAACTATTGAGAGCTGGTAGGTAGGAATTAAAACAGGTTTATATCCATGTGAAACGCTGATTTTAGTGCATTTTTAATTATTATTGGCTAGTGGTTGCCTCATTCTAAAGACAAATATTTAGATTTTAAAATTTACATTCTTTATTTTTGAATCCATAGCAGTTTAAGGGCTGTAAAAAAAAGGAGGTATTTGATGAGATTGAAATATGATTTAAAAAAAGGCAGGAAATTCAATGATAGTAATGAAAAAAAAATCGTGCTATATCTTGATGATGAAGTGGTGGATGAAGAAGGTGTCGGTAAAATTGACATGTATAAAGAGAATGATGTTGTCATTTTAGAACGTATTTATGTCAATCAAGCCTATAGAGAAATTGGGGTAGCAGGCTATATGATCTCAGATTTTTTATTATTCTATCTCAACTTGTATAAAAAAGGTTTTTTATTTAAATTGACTCCTTCAGTCAGTTCAGTATTACATGAAAATAAAACAGAATATGATATTTATCGTAATTTCGTAGATAAGCCTATTTCTTATGGAATAGAATTAAGTCGGCAATATTCTATCAGTAGTATCGAAAAATTAGAAGATTTAAAAGCTTATTATTCTAATAAAATTATCGAAGGTATTCCATAGCTGTTTATTCGTTCTGATTGGATGAATCAAAAAGAAACAAAAGTCTTTTTAGTCTTTTGTTTCTTTTTTTGTTTAATTTATTCATCTATAAATGTTAAGTAACTCGTGGTATAATTTAAAAATATCAAAATAAGGAGTTATACATAATGAAAAGTATGAAAAGTATCAAATATTTAGTTGGTTTCATTGGTTTTATCATCATCGCAATCATTGCAGCATTTATCTTTTTTGAGAAAATTGATAATGGCTATGTGGGGGTTCGTTATTCAATGAGTGGTGGAGTTAAAGATAACACACTCAGTCAAGGGGTAAAATTCGTGGGTCTAGATAAAGTGACACAATATCCGATAAGGCTTCAAACGATTCAAGCAAAAGATGTTTCAGTTTCTACATCAGATGGTAAAAAAACAACGGTAGATGTGAAGTATGATTATAAAGTGGATTCTACTAACGCTTCTAAAATGTATAAAGAATTTGGTAATATTACCAGTGAAGATATTGAAAATGGTTGGTTAAAATCTAAATTACAAAAAGAAGCGCGTGAAGTTTACTCAAAATATAGTTTACTAGATGTCCTCTCGGGTAAATCATCAGAAGTTGAAGCAGCATTGTTAGATAGTTACTCTAAATCAGTCGAGCCTAAGGGCTTTGTTGTTGAGGATGTTACAGTCGGCGTTCCAGAAGTGGATGCGGAAACACAAAAATCAATCGATTCAATTATTAGAGCAGGTCAAGAAAATGAAAAAGCAAAACTTGATGCAGAAACAGCAAAAACCAATGCAGATAGTCAGGCTTATGCAAAAATAAAATCGGCAGAAGCTGAAAAAGAAGCAAATAAAAAGCTATCAGAATCAATTACGCCAGAACTTATTAAATTAAAAGAAGCCGAAGCAAGATTGAAGCATGGTTGGGTTGAAGTTCAAACTGGCGAAGCGATTGTAAATAAGGAATAATGAGATGATTTTTTTTATTCGTAAATTATTAATTGCCTGCGTACTGCTCATTGGATCTTTGACATTAGTAAAATTAATTTTATCAAAGACAAAACAAGATAAAAAAACAAAAAATCAAGAGGATGATGATTTAGAGTTTTAAAAAAAGTAAGAGCGTCAAAAGTTATCCACAGTCGAAAAAGAGAGTGGAGATAAGTGCTTTCTCTATCGGTTGTGGATAACTTTTTTGTTTTAAATCATCCAGTTATTTGGATTTATTTAATTGAAATAACATATAAATAAGTTAAAAAACATTCAGAGACAACGTTAAGACTTATGTTACAAGGTTACGAACAACGTTAAATAACGTATAAAGAAAACGTTATTTAATTCTTTGTGTTTTTGTTTTTTATTAATGTTTCACGTGAAACATTGAAATAGATTGCAGTTTTTTTAAGATAGGCTAAAGTAAAGCTAGTTAATTTAATCTCTGAAGAATTTGGTTTTATTTGTTGGGAAATAGGTTCGTTCTATTTTATAGTTAGCAAATGAAATTAATTAAAAGAGAGATAGAGGAGAATAAGATGAAACCAGAATTATTCAAAGAAATATTAAAAGAACAGGGCATTCATTTAACAGATTATCAAATGGAACAATTCGGTATTTATTTTAAATTGTTGAATGAATGGAATGAAAAAATAAATTTAACAGCCATTACAGAACTGGAAGAGGTTTATTTGAAGCATTTCTATGATTCGATTACATTAGCATTTTCAGAAAACTTGAATACCGGGAAAATAAGCTTGTGTGATGTTGGTTCTGGGGCTGGATTTCCAAGTATTCCTTTAAAAATTGTTTTCCCGGAATTATCAATAACAATTGTTGACTCGTTGAATAAAAGGATTAATTTCTTGCAATTGTTAGTTGATTCTCTAAAGCTAGAGGATGTTGAATTGTATCATGATCGTGCGGAAACCTTTGGACAAAACCCTGAATTCAGAGAAAGTTTTGATTTCGTGACGGCACGTGCGGTCGCTCGACTATCCGTTTTAAATGAGTTGTGTTTACCATTAGTTAAATTAGAAGGTTCTTTTTTAGCATTGAAAGCTGCGAAAAGTGATGAAGAATTAGTGGAGGCTAAAAAATCAATGACAGTTTTGGGAGGTAAGTTTGTCAAAGAGACAGAAGTCTCTCTACCAATTACACAAGATCAACGTTATATCTTAACGATTAAAAAAGTGAAGACAACTCCGAAAAAATATCCTCGCAAACCAGGAACGCCAAATAAAAAGCCGATAATTTAAGAAGCTTCACAAAAAAATGAGGTTAGGTGTGTTACAATATATAAGCAGAAACTGAAAAATTATCAGGTAAAGTAAACGGAGGAAGACTTATGACACGGGTCATTGCAGTTGCAAACCAAAAGGGTGGTGTTGGTAAAACAACAACAACCGTTAATTTAGGAGCAAGTTTAGCATTAGCAGGGAAAAAAGTATTATTAATCGATATGGATGCCCAAGGAAACGCAACAAGTGGAATGGGCATTCGTAAGTCAGATGTTGAAAAAGATATCTATGATGTTTTAGTCAATGAAGTACCATTAAAGGAAACAGTTTTACCGTCCTCTCGAGAAGGAATGGATATTGTGCCAGCTACAATTCAATTGTCAGGAGCAGAAATCGAATTAACTTCAATGATGGCTCGTGAGTCTCGTTTAAAAACAGCATTAACAGATGTCGTTGCCGAGTATGATTATATTCTAATTGATTGTCCACCGTCATTAGGTCATCTAACGATTAATTCTTTTTCAGCAAGTGACTCTATTTTAATACCAGTCCAATGTGAGTATTATGCATTGGAAGGGTTAAGTCAGTTGTTAAATACAATTCGTTTAGTTCAAAAACATTTTAATCCCGAATTACAGATTGAGGGAGTACTGCTAACGATGTATGATGCCAGAACCAATTTAGGCTCTGAAGTGGTTGAAGAAGTTCGTAAATATTTTAGCGAACGTGTGTACGATACCATCATTCCGAGAAACGTTCGATTGTCAGAAGCACCAAGTCATGGTCAGTCGATTATTGATTATGATTTACGTTCTAAAGGAGCAGAAGTATATCAAGCACTAGCAAAGGAAGTGATGACACGTGACGAAAGCAAATAAGACTGGTTTGGGACGAGGAATTAATGCTCTATTCGAAGATTTTTCAAAAATAGATGAAGTGAATCCGCAGTTAGAAGAGGTAGTCAATCTACCGCTGACGGAATTACGACCTAATCCTTACCAACCACGTAAAACATTTGATGAACAAGCATTAGAAGAATTGGCTAAATCAATTAAGCAATCGGGTGTTTTCCAACCCATTATCGTGAGAGTATCGAGTATTAAAGGCTATGAAATTATTGCAGGTGAACGTCGCTATCGTGCGTCTAAAATCGCAGGTAAAGCAACAATTCCAGCCATTGTTAGAGTTTTTGATGAAACTCAGATGATGCAAGTGGCGGTTTTAGAAAATCTTCAAAGAGAAGATTTAAGCCCGATGGAAGAAGCTGAAGCCTATGATATGTTGATGAAAAATTTAAAACTAACGCAAGCTGAACTGTCAGAACAACTAGGTAAAAGTCGTCCATACATCGCTAATTATCTGCGTCTGTTGACCTTACCAGCAGTGGTTAAAGAATTAGTCCAAAATGAATCTTTATCAATGGGGCAAGCTCGAACGTTATTGGGATTAAAAGATGAAACGGCAATTGTTTCTTTGGCTAATCAAGCGTTGAAAGAAGGGTTAACGGTTCGTCAATTAGAACAAATGGTGACCGAAATCAATGAGCAAGGAACGTTTAAGAAACCTAAGAAAATTAAGTTAACAAAAGACGTACCAACCTATGTAAAAGCGAGTGAAGAATCATTGATGGATAAATTTGGAACGACTGTTTCTATTAAAGATAATGATGGTAAAGGTAAAATTGAAATTGAATATCTTTCAGAAAAAGATTTAACGCGGATCTTGGATATTTTAGAAATTCAATTTGATTAAAAAAGCCCAACTTTTTTTAAGGGAGATATGGTACTATATATCATGTATCTAAATTAGTAGGATGGAGGAACATTCAGTATGTATGATTTAGGTGATATCGTTGAAATGAAAAAACCTCATGCTTGTCAGACTAATCGATGGGAAATTATTAGGATGGGAATGGACATTAAGATTAAATGTTGTCATTGCCAACATATTGTCATGTTACCTCGGCGTGAGTTTAATAAAAAATTAAAAAAAATATTAGAAAAAAAAGAAGCTTAACATTTAAAGTTAGGGTTTAGATTGATAAAGGAAGAGTGAATAAAATGTCTTTAACAGCAGGAATTGTGGGTTTACCAAACGTAGGTAAATCAACCTTATTTAATGCGATAACAAAAGCTGGTGCAGAAGCAGCCAATTATCCTTTTGCGACAATTGATCCAAATGTTGGAATGGTAGAAGTTCCAGATTACCGATTGGATGAATTAACAACGTTAGTTAAACCTAAAAAAACAGTTCCAGCAACTTTTGAATTTACAGATATCGCTGGAATTGTAAAAGGTGCTAGTAAAGGTGAAGGTTTAGGGAATAAATTTTTAAGTAATATTCGTCAAGTAGATGCTATTTGCCATGTGGTCCGTTGTTTTGATGATGATAACATCACCCACGTTGAAGGCCGAGTAGATCCTTTATCAGATATTGAAACGATTAATTTAGAATTAGTTTTAGCCGATTTAGAATCAGTGGATAAACGGTATTCACGTGTGGCTAAAATTGCAAAAACAAAAGATAAAGAAGCGGTTGCAGAGCTTGCCGTCTTAGAAAAAATAAAGCCTGTTTTAGAAGCAGGTCAATCAGCACGTTCGATTGAATTTACAGAGGAAGAATTACCCATTGTCAAAGGCTTATTCTTACTAACAACTAAACCCGTACTTTATGTTGCTAACGTTAGTGAAGATGAAGTATCAGACGCTGAAAGCAATGATTATGTGAAACAAGTTCGGGCTTTTGCAGCAACGGAAAATGCAGAAGTGATTGCTGTTTGTGCCCGTGCGGAGGAAGAAATTGCTGAATTAGAGGATGAAGATAAAGCAGAATTCTTAGAAGCTTTAGGGATTGAAGAATCAGGATTAGATAAATTAATTCGTGCAGCTTATCATTTATTAGGACTAGCAACCTACTTTACAGCAGGTGAACAAGAGGTTCGAGCATGGACATTTAAAAACGGAATGAAAGCACCACAATGTGCGGGTGTTATCCATACTGATTTTGAACGTGGTTTCATTCGCGCAGAAACCGTTTCGTTTGAAGATTTAAAAGAAAATGGTAGTATGCAAGCGGCAAAAGAGATTGGTCGAGTACGTTCGGAAGGGAAAGAATATGTCGTTCAAGATGGTGACGTCATGTTATTCCGTTTCAACGTTTAATTTGGGGGCAGAGTAGATGAAAAAAACAGCAGAAGAACTTGCAACAGAATTAGAACAAAAAAAAGTGGAAAATAAACAATTAAAGTCAGAGTTAACTAAAAAAAATGATCAATTTATGTTTGATTTGAAAAAGGTGTTAACGGAATATCAAGTATCAGAAGATAAACAAGTAATAGCGTTAAATAAGATGCTACATTCTTTAGTGGACGGTCAAAAAACCGGAACAACTGCAAAACAAATATATGGAACGCCGACAGAAGCAGCAAAAGAAATTGCGGAAGCACCAGATAAGCTACCAGAATCTTCATTTGCTATTCTTTGGTTAGATAATTCCTTGGTTCTGTTTACATTTTTAACAGTTGTCACGAGTTTATTCTCAATGATGTCTAAAAATAAAGAGGCTGCTTTAACACAAGGAATAACCAGTTTATTAGTTGGTGCAATTTCAGGAGGACTTTCTTTCTATTTTATTAATAAATATGTGTATGTGTATAATTTACCAGGAGCAGACCAAAGTAAAAAACCAAGTTTCTTAAAATCAACAGGGATTATGGCCTTGTGTTTTATCCCATGGTTATTTTTCTTTTCAATGGCACAATTGTTACCCGCGACAGTCAATCCATCGCTAGACTCAGTCATCACCCTTATTTTAGGAGCGATTGCCTTTGGGGGGCACTACTTATTGAAGAAAAAATTTGATTTACAAGGAAGTTTATTTTCCAGGCCACCACAAGCTTAATAGAAAAAAGACAGATTGATTCAAATAACTTGATGAGATTTGTCTTTTTTTCTATTTTGTTCATTGACGAACGATATTATTTTTGGTAAGTTTGTTAGTAAAAATAAAACTAAAGGAGTGCTTTAAACTAATGTCGAATTGGGAAACAAAATTTGCGAAAAAAGGCTATACATTTGATGATGTTTTACTTGTACCAGCGGAAAGTCATGTCTTACCGAATGATGTGGATTTATCAATTGAGCTGGCTAAAGGAATAAAATTAAATATTCCAATTATGAGTGCAAGTATGGATACTGTAACAGATAGTAAGATGGCGATTGCAATGGCGCGTCAAGGTGGATTAGGTGTCATTCATAAGAATATGTCGATTGAACAACAAGCTGATGAAGTTCGTAAAGTCAAACGTTCTGAAAGTGGTGTGATTATCGATCCTTTCTTTTTAACACCAGAACACTTAGTAGCAGATGCAGAAGCATTGATGTCAAAATATCGTATTAGTGGTGTTCCGATTGTTGAAACATTAGAAAATAGAAAGTTAGTAGGGATATTAACGAATCGTGATTTACGTTTTATTACCGACTATAAAGTACTCATTGATACCGTTATGACTAAAGAAGGTTTAGTAACCGCTCCTATTGGTACCTCTTTAAAAGATGCGGAAAATATTTTACAACAACATAAAATCGAAAAATTACCAATCGTTGATGAAAATTATCGTTTAAGTGGGTTAATTACAATCAAAGATATTGAAAAAGTCATTGAGTTTCCAAGTGCTGCTAAAGACGAGCATGGTCGTTTGTTAGTTGCCGCTGCTGTTGGTGTCACAAATGATACCTTTGACCGTGCAGAACAGTTAATTGAAGCAGGTGTTGATGCGATTGTGATTGATACCGCTCATGGACATAGTGCGGGAGTCATCCGTAAAATTAAAGAAATCAGAGAAACATTTCCAGAAGCAATTTTAATTGCTGGAAATGTCGCGACAGGTGAAGCGACTCGTGCCTTGTATGAAGTAGGGGTTGATGTTGTTAAAGTAGGGATTGGACCTGGTTCAATCTGTACGACGCGTGTGGTTGCAGGGGTTGGTGTTCCTCAGTTAACTGCTATTTATGACTCAGCTGCCGTAGCTAGAGAATATGGACGTACAATTATTGCAGATGGTGGAATTAAATACTCTGGTGATATTGTTAAAGCATTAGCTGCAGGTGGTTATGTCGTGATGCTTGGTTCAATGTTAGCTGGAACGGATGAATCACCTGGTGAATTTGAAATTTATCAAGGTCGTCGCTTTAAAACATATCGTGGAATGGGTTCTCTTGGTGCGATGGAAAAAGGATCAAGCGATCGTTACTTCCAAAGTAGTGTGAACGAAGCAAACAAACTAGTTCCAGAAGGTATTGAAGGCCGCGTTGCTTATCGAGGAAGCGTTCAAGATATCATCTTCCAAATGGTTGGTGGTTTACGTGCAGGGATGGGTTATGTTGGTGCCGGTAACTTGCAAGAGCTAAGAGATAATGCTCAATTTATTCAAATGAGTGGTGCGGGTCTACGCGAATCTCATCCTCATGATGTTCAAATTACAAAAGAAGCGCCAAACTATTCAATTGAATCTTAATTAATAAAAAGTCGTGGGGTTTTAGTTGTTTACCGTTTAAAAAAACGAAATTTTTTGTTTTTTTTTATTTTAATTATAAAAAACAAAAAAAGAAAAAATTGCGAAGGAAATGTTTAAAA
>NZ_JBQEIL010000007.1:0-7946 GCF_052102835.1 Vagococcus sp. | reverse complement strand
GGCTCAACGCAAAACAAAAACAAATTATTAAAAAATAACAAAACACGCCCAAAAATATAAAATTTAATATTATTTAATAAAATTTCGTCTTTTTAAACGTATATCCTTTAAAATCGACGACTTTTTTTGTTATTTAGTAATTTCAGTAATACCACCCATATAAGGAACGAGTGCCTCAGGAATGGTTACACTACCATCTTCATTTTGATAGTTTTCTAAAATAGCTGCCACTGTTCGACCTACAGCTAAACCAGAGCCATTTAGAGTATGGATATAATTTACCTTACCTTCTGCATCACGGAATCTGATTTTAGCACGTCTTGCTTGGAAGTCTTCACAGTTTGAGCAAGAGCTAATTTCACGGTATGTATCTTGAGCAGGGATCCAAACTTCAATGTCATATGTTTTAGCAGCTGAGAAGCCCATATCACCAGTACATAATGTAATGACACGATAAGGCAAGTTTAATTTCTGAAGAATAGCTTCGCCATTATTTGTCATTTTTTCCAATTCGTCATAAGAAGTATTAGGATGACTTAATTTAACCATTTCAACTTTGTGGAATTGATGTAAACGAATTAAACCACGAGTGTCACGGCCAGCACTACCTGCCTCTGAGCGGAAAGAAGGGCTTAAAGCAGTGAAATAAACGGGTAACATATCTTCTGTTAAAATTTCATCACGGTAATAGTTAGTCAATGGGACTTCTGCCGTTGGGATGAGGGTGTAGTTTTCTTCTTTAATTTGGAAAACATCTTCTTTAAATTTCGGGAATTGACCGGTACCAAACATTGATTGATCATTGACCATATAAGGGGGAATCATTTCAGTGTAACCATGTTCAGTTACATGAGTATCCAACATAAAGTTATAAATAGCACGTTCTAAGCGAGCGCCTAAACCTTTGTAGAAAACAAAACGACTACCGGTTACTTTAGCTCCCCGTTCAAAATCTAGAATACCTAAATTTTCAGCAACTTCCCAGTGGGGTTTTGGTTCAAACTCAAAGTTTCTTGGTGTTTCCCAACGACGAACTTCTATATTTTCGTCTTCATCTTCCCCAACAGGTACATCGGCGTGAGGTAGGTTAGGTAATGTGAAAGAAATATATTGTAGTCTTTCATCAATCGCATTAATTTTGTCGTCTAAAACTTTAATGTTCTCGCCAACTTCTTGCATTTCTTTAATTTTGTCGTCAGCATTCTCTTTATTACGTTTTAATTGAGCGATTTCTTGAGAAACAGTATTTCTTAATTTTTTAAGTGTTTCTACTTGTACAAGATGATCACGGCGTTCAGCATCTAATTGAATGAATTCGGCTAAAACCTCTTCTTTCACTCCACGAGTTAATAATTTTTGTTTTGCTTCTTCGGTATGTTGACGTAAATATTTAATATCTAACATTTTTATTCCTCCTTTTAATTTTGAAAATAAAAAAACTCGCCCCAGTAACTTAAATAAAGTTACTGGGGCGAGAGTATATCGTTTTTCGCGGTGCCACCCATTTTTACACACTCATCGTGTGTATCTCAAAATAACTGATAACGGTAGTTAAAAACCGATATAACTTAAATGTCACCATGTTCGTTATATTCTTTAAATTGAGAAAGTGGATTCCAAATTTTTATGTATTGATTCGCAACAACCATCAACTTTCTGAAACATAAATAATAAGTACTAGTCTTTCTAGAATTAATCTCTTTAGATTTATTACAAGTATAACGATTTTTTTGAAAATGTCAAATCAGGATTTAAGATCCATGTGTTTTTTCCACTTTCGACTTTTTTCTTGGAGCAATTCGATAAGTTCGGTCTGTGTTGTCGGTTTTGTTTTATAAAAAAGTGCTGTCGCCACAAGGATGACATCGATGCATTCTTCTTGGACATCTTGAGTAGATAATTCTTTATAGTTAGAACCACTTGCATTAGTAAGACTTAAGATAGCTTGGGCAACTTCTCCTGTTTCTTCGCTTAATTTCAAGGCCATTTCAGTCAGGGATTTGGGTTCTAATTGTGCTAAAATTTCGATTTCTTTAAAAAGAGTATTCAAAAAAATCATCCTTTCATTATTAATATCCTCCCAAAGGTTCTTGAGTTGTTATATCGAAAATTTGCTTCGTTAATTCCATGTTAAGTTTATCATCTTGGTAAGTATTTGAAAAGAATAAAACAGCGGTATCAGCAGAAGGACTGAGCCAAATCGTTGGTTCATAGCCATTAAATAGACCGTGCCCTCGCATTCTATTCTCTTGCGAATGATAAAAACCAGACTTATAAGTATAGTCATAATTAGCTGGTGGGTAACTCCATAAAAGATTTAAAGATTCTTGATTCATTAGTTTACCATCCAAGAGAGCCTGAATATAAATCAAATAATCACTAGCAGAAAAAGCCCAGTTACCGACAGCAAATTCATTTATAAAAGCAGAGCGACCGATTTTAACTTCATTTTGCAAGGGGTTCTTGTGCTTGTATGAAGAAATTAAGATTTGTTGTTCTTTTTGTCGATCAAAAAGAAAAGAATGATCAAGATTTAATGGCTCAATTATTTTTTTATAAAGTAAATCATCGTAGGTTTGATTAGAAATTTTTTCAATAATTTCTGCTAAGAGAACATAGTTAACGTCTGCATAAGCCCATTTATTTAAAGCTCTATACTCTGTATGGGTGTGAACAAAATTCAATAATTCTTGATAGCTTTGTGTGTTTTTTGGTTTTTTGTCGGTTAAATATAACCCGGAGGTCATCGCCAACATTTGATTAAGAGTAATATTTTCACTATTTGGAATTTCTGGTAAAAATTGATTTAATTTGTCATCAAGCTTTATTTTTTTTTCTTCAACTAATTGTAATAAGAGAGTCGCGGTTAATGATTTTTGAAGAGAAGCAATCATATAGGAACTTTCAAAAGGATTACTCTCTTGTTTTGCAGCATCTCCGTAAGATTTAAATAAGACCATTTGATTGTTCTTAATGGTTAAGAACGTTCCAGAAATCTGGTGCTGCTCAATGATAGTATCTAATTTTTCTGAGAGCGGTTGATAAATTGTTGAAATGGTTTGATAATCATCAAAATTTAATCTCGGTGAAAATTGAACGTTATCAGAAACGAATTCTGTATTCTCAGTGCTATTTTCTTCAGAATTAAACTCAGAAGATGAAGTCGTTGTTTTGGTTTCTTCGGTCCGTAAAGTTACTTGTGGAATGTTGGGTAACGAGAATTTATCTTCAAAAAAAGGATACCAATAAAAAAGGTTACCTATCAAAATGATTCCGAAAAGAAACCCCATAAGTAAGGAAAAGTAGCGTTGTCGTTTTAGTTTTTTATAGATTTTTTCATAATCAGTCCGTGAACTGCTCATCTAAAAACTCCTTTCATGAGGGCTTGATAAACATGAGACTAAGTATAATACGAACGCTTCAATTCGTCACGAAAAAAATGGAAAAATCACCTTTATTTTAAGACACTCTTTACTTTTTTAACTAAAAAAAGCTAAATGACATTGATCAATGTCATTTAGCTTTTAATGATTAGGTTATTTTAGTTTTAACGACATCGCGTTAATCGCAACAATCACCGTACTTGCAGACATAAGGACGGCACCGACAGCAGGGCTTAGAATAAACCCAATCGGAGCTAAGACGCCAGCGGCTAGAGGAATTGCAAAGATGTTATAGCCAGCTCCCCACCAAAGATTTTGCTTCATTTTTCGGTTGGTATTTGTTGCTAAAGAAAGTAAGTGTAAGATATCTTCAGGATTGCTTTTGACAAGAATAATATCAGCAGAATCAATGGCAACATCTGTTCCGGCGCCAACAGCAACCCCTACATCTGCTCGAACTAAACTTGGAGCGTCGTTAATCCCGTCGCCGATCATCATCACCCGTTGTTTCTTTTCTTTATTCTCTTGGATAATTCGATCTTTATCCTCAGGACGTAATTCACTATAGACGTGGTCAATCCCTAGTTGCTTAGCAACAATTTGAGCAACATGTTTATTATCTCCAGTCAACATAACAGGTATAATTCCATGAGCTTTGATTTCGTCGATTAGTTTTTTAGATTCAGTTTTTATTTTATCTCCCTGCCCAATCATCCCTGCTACATTATCGTCAATTAATAAGTAACTAACAGAATTACCTAAGTTCGAAACATCTTTAAACTCTTCTTCATTAAAAGGAATTTGATGCTCAGTTAGATATTTAGCATTAACAATTTTTAAAGAGTGTCCGTTTAAAGTTCCAACGAGTCCGACACCAGCGACAGTTGACACATCATTAATTTCTTTTAAATTTAAATTTCTCAGACGGCTCTCTTTTAAAATACCAGTTGCTAGTGGGTGGCTTGAAAAAGTTTCTAAGCTAGCAAATAAAATTAAAATATCGTCCTCTGAATAATCTTCACGATAAGTAACGATATGATTAACAGAGAAAACACCTTCTGTTAAGGTTCCCGTTTTATCCATCATAATCGTATTAACTTTAGGAACTGATTCTAAAGCTAGACGGTTTTTTATTAA
This sequence comes from Vagococcus sp., assembly GCF_052102835.1. Classification (NCBI taxonomy): domain Bacteria; kingdom Bacillati; phylum Bacillota; class Bacilli; order Lactobacillales; family Enterococcaceae; genus Vagococcus; species Vagococcus sp. The sequence continues at coordinate 3,426 of NZ_JBQEIL010000007.1, read as the reverse complement.
AAGTCCATTTTGAGCTCCTATTGAAGTTGTTCGCGCAACCACAAGAGGGATAGCTAAACCAAGAGCATGTGGACAAGCAATAACAAGAACAGTGACTAAACGTTCTAAAGAAGTATTCAAGTCATTCGTAAGTGCGTACCAAATAATAAAGGTCAGTAGACCTACGATAATAGCAACATAAAACAGAGCACTTGCGACTTTATCTGAGAGTGCTTCGGCATGTGATTTTTCTTGTTGAGCTTGATTAACTAAGTTCATGACTTGAGATAGGTAGCCACTTTCACCCGTAGCTTTCACTTTTACAACAATTGACCCATTTCCGTTACTCGATCCACCGATAACATCGTCGCCCTTTTTTTTCTCAATGGCTTTAGCTTCACCAGTAATAAGGGCCTCGTCAACTGTGGTTTGTCCTTCAACCACAACCCCATCGACAGGGATGTTTTCACCTGCATGTACGATAACTAAATCATTTATTTTTACCTCGGTTAAAGGTACGCTTTTCGTTGTGCCATCGCTCAGTTTAAGTAAAGCTTTGTTAGGTAATAATTCAGCCATTTTTTTTAAAGCATCACCTGCATTACCAACGGCTTTCATTTCAATCCAATGCCCTAGTAACATGATTAAAATCAGGCTAGCTAATTCCCAGAAAAAATCCATCAAATTTAGGCTTGGGTCTAATAAGTTACCAAAAAAAGCGTAAAGACTGTAGAGATAGGCAACCGAGATACCAAGTGTAATTAAAGTCATCATTGCTGGTTTTTTTTGTTTTAGCTCATCTTTTGCTCCCGAAATAAAAGGAGCCCCACCATAAAAATAAAGGAACGTTGCCAGAATAAGAACGACCCAGCCAGATCCAGGAAAAGTGAACTGAAAAGGTAAGGAGAGTCCCATTAGTGGCGAAAGAATAAGAATAGGAATTCCTAAAACTAAAGAAATGAAAAATTTTCTTTTGAAAAGCTCAGCATGGTCGTGATGTCCCTCATGTCCTTGATGATTTTCGTGTTCGTCGTGCGGGGTGTCATTGTGTGAAGCGTGATGTTGATGTTCCATAAAATTTTCCTCCTAATGATTAATTATTTATAATAATAGCTTAAGTTTACATGTGTAGATTGAAAAACTCAAATAATAACCTTTATTTGAGTTTTTGGTATAAAAAATAGACATATCTTCTATAAAAAGGTGATTTAAGAAGAGATGTCTATTATTTAATTGTTTTTTTCTGAAGTTAGAGGGAGGTGAATAATAAAAGAGGTCCACCCATTTTCAGAAGTAGCATAGATTGAACCATTATGAAGAGAAATGATACTATGAGCAATAGCTAAGCCTAAACCAGTTCCCCCTGTTTGCTGAGATCGTGAGCCTTCTACACGATAAAAACGATCAAATAAATGTTTTAGAGCTTGTTTAGGTATCTCAGGTCCATCATTTTTAATGGTGATAATCAATTCTTCTTTTATCTTTTTAATAGTAATGATAATCTTCTTACCATTAATGCCGTATTTTAATGCGTTAGAAAGCAAATTATCAAAAACACGAACTAATTTTTCTGGATCCCCTTTGATAAGAGGGTGTTGTGTTAGTGGATCTAAATCAATGGTTACATTTTTTTCAGAAGCTTGTAGTTCATAGTCAACAACTAATTGCTCTAAAAGCTCTTGCATATCAAACGTCATCAAATTTAAAGGCGTATCAGATTGTCTCACTGTGGTGTACTCAAAAAGATTATCAACCAAAACTTTCATTTGTTTTGATTTTTGAAAAGCAGTATGAGTATATTGAAGTAGCTCCTCCTGAGTCCGATAACGTCTTTCCTCAATCAAACCAAGATATCCAATAATAGAAGTTAGAGGTGTACGAATATCATGACTAACATTCGTAATGAGCTCATCTTTGGATTGTTCAATACGCCGTTCTTCTTCAATCGCCATTACGGTACTATCAACTAAGGCATTAATACTTTCAATAAGTCGGCCTAAGTCACCGCCCATTTCAAAAGGGATGCGGTGATCATAATGCCCACTAGAAATATAGTGAAGTTCACTGATGATGTGTCGTTGTTGCATTTGTTTATAGCGTCGAATCAAGCGCCAGTAAAGGACAATAATATCAATGACTAACATTAAAATTAAGACTGGCATTTTTAAAGATAGGGGATGATTACTATAAAAGGTATTATAGATAGAGGCTTTGATATTAAAAATCATATCGTCTACCGATCGATTTGTTTCAATAATCTGAATGATAATCATATAAACAGCAAGATTTAATAGAATCAATAAGATAACCGTAGCAATGCCTTCAATCAAAAGTTCACTTTTCTCTTTAGAAGTTAAATGAATTCGAGTCCCTTTTTTTTGTTCATCCTTCAATTTTATAGCCCACCCCCCAGACGGTTTGGATTACTTTCTCGCCATTGGTTGCTTCTTCGATTTTATCGCGTAAGTGACTAACATGGACCATCACCGTTTTAGCAGAAACCACACTTTCTTGTTGCCATACGCGTTCAAATATTTCATCAGAACTAAAAACACGGTTTGGGTGACTCGCTAATAAGTAAAGAATGCCAAATTCTAAGGCTGTAAGCTGAATGTTATTTCCAGTATCAGTAGTTACCTCATGCGAATCTTTTCTAATTATTAAAGGCCCAATTTCTAAAACATCTGGTTCTTGAGTTTGAACTTGCATCTGAGAACGACGAAGTAATGACTTCACTCGAGCCATAATTTCGAGTGGATTAAATGGTTTTGTAACATAATCGTCAGCACCAGCAATCAAACCTTGAATTTTATCCATGTCGGTTATTTTTGCTGTTAACATAATAATTGGAATTTGTGATTCTTTTCTAAGGTGTTTAACAAGCTCCATTCCGTCCATTTTAGGCATCATAATGTCTAAAATAATTAAATCGATATCTTTTGTGGTTACAATCTTACTTAAAGCCTCTTTCCCATCATATGCTTTAATGACCTCATAACCTTCATTTTTTGCATAGATACTAAGTAATTCTACAATTTCTTTATCATCATCCACAATAAGTAGCTTCATAAGAGAATCCCTCAACTTTCATTTCTATAAATTAACGTAACTACCATTATTGTAACAAACTAAGAATAAATAGAGAAATATTAAAAAGGATGTTTACAATTTTTTAAAAAAGTAGTATAGTAATCACGTTGCTGTTTTTTAATTTAATCGTTTCTAATTGATTAAAAAAACTGTTGACAGAAAAAAGAATACATGATATTATTTTCTAGTCGCTTCAAGTTCTTAAAAAAACGTCGAGTGACAAAAAAATAAAAATAAAAATAAAAAAATGTTGACAAGCACTTTATAAGATGTTATTATATAAAAGTTGCTAACGCGACAAAAAATAGACCTTTGAAAACTGAACAAAGTAAGACGAACCAAATGTGTAGGTGTTTT
>NZ_JBQEIL010000006.1:168348-185749 GCF_052102835.1 Vagococcus sp. | reverse complement strand
GAAAAACAACATTTTCAAGTTGCCATTTTCCTACATTTTATCACCGCCATTTACATCAATCAGGATGGCGTTTGTAAAAAGTCGGATAAAGATATCGTTTGAGGTGTGATTTGGGTTCATTAACAAGTGACTTCGCAGGTCTAACTACTAGTCAAATTGATACAGCCTTAAACGCTCGTTGGAAAGGTGGTAACTTCTCATCAAGGTTTGGGGTAATTATGTTAGAGACTTACCTAAAAAGTTAGATAAGACGTTAACAGCCAGTATGACGAACGGTTGGGGTGTTGATAGAACTGTTAAAGCAATGATGAAAAATATCGACTCGGGTCTTAGAAACAGAATGACGACTTTAGTTCAAACTGAAATGGCTCATTTAGCTGATGAGGCAAGTCAGCTTGCTTATGAGCGAAAGGGTGTTAAAGAGTATGAATGGCTTGCCACGCTTGAACTTCATACATGTGAGTTATGCGGAAATTTTGACGGTCAAACATTTATTGTTGGTTCAAAAAATGCGAAACGTCCTATTGTCGATAGTCACCCTAATTGCCGTTGTACGACTGTCCCATCTGTTAATTTCCCTGGTCTCAAGAGGTGGTCACGTGACCCAATTACTGGAAAAGGTAAACGAATTGATTCCATGAGTTTTAATGATTGGAAAGAAAAATATACTGATTCATCAATGTTGAAAAAAGCTAGAAATAGTTCTTCTGATAAAAAACAGTATGATCGTTACAAGTCGATTTTGGGTGATAAATACATTTCCGATTCCTTCGATAAATTTCAACAAATGAAGTATAATGGTGGTAGTGAATGGGATAAGTATAATCGAAAAGTATCAACAATCAGCGAGATCCAAAACAAACCATGGAATCAGCCATTTAAAGATAAAACCCTAGATTTATATACTGAATTCTATGAAAATGGTGTCGAATTTTCTAGCCATTCTCTAGGACGTTATGCGCAAAGAACAGATTTATCTGTAGATGACGCACTAATTATTCTTAACCAAAAAGCCAATTATTTACAAGAAGATGGACGCAAAGTATGGTTTTACGATGGTCATGCATTTGTGAAGAATAAAGAAGAAACTGAAGTCGTGACTTATGTATATCGTAAAAATAAGAAACCTAAAGGAGGGGAGAAACCTTGGAAATTAATATAATCATTGATAATTATTTGAATTTGCTTGATAAAAGGTTGAATGAAGATACTAATCCATGGGATTTATCTGTTGAATTAGAGGATTTTGTTTCTCCTGAAATGTACGATTTTTTGAAAGAAGCTAATCCTACATTACTTTCGTTAATGGCAGATGATATTTTCGATATTACAGAATCATTGGAACCAGGCATGGACGGTAAAGGGTTTTATAAAAAATTGGCTCTATTTAAAGATAAGTTTTTAACTAATCTTTAGTAGCACGTAATTCACGTAAAAATGAGTTAGGTGCTATTTTTGTACCCAAAATGAAGTGAAGGAGTGATGAATTTGGAAGTTGTAATCAATCAGGCTCGCGTTTGTAAAAATTCGGATAAAGATATCGTTTGAGGTGTGATTTGGGCTCATTGACCAGTGACTTCGCAGGTCTAACTACTAGTCAAATTGATACAGCCTTAAACGCTCGTTGGAAAGGTGGTAACTTCTCATCAAGGTTTGGGGTAATTATGTTAGAGACTTACCTAAAAAGTTAGATAAGACGTTAACAGCCAGTATGACGAACGGTTGGGGTGTTGATAGAACTGTTAAAGCAATGATGAAAAATATCGACTCGGGTCTTAGAAACAGAATGACGACTTTAGTTCAAACTGAAATGGCTCATTTAGCTGATGAGGCAAGTCAGCTTGCTTATGAGCGAAAGGGTGTTAAAGAGTATGAATGGCTTGCCACGCTTGAACTTCATACATGTGAGTTATGCGGAAATTTTGACGGTCAAACATTTATTGTTGGTTCAAAAAATGCGAAACGTCCTATTGTCGATAGTCACCCTAATTGCCGTTGTACGACTGTCCCATCTGTTAATTTCCCTGGTCTCAAGAGGTGGTCACGTGACCCAATTACTGGAAAAGGTAAACGAATTGATTCCATGAGTTTTAATGATTGGAAAGAAAAATATACTGATTCATCAATGTTGAAAAAAGCTAGAAATAGTTCTTCTGATAAAAAACAGTATGATCGTTACAAGTCGATTATTGGCACTAATAATATGCCTAAATCATTCGATAAGTTCCAAGAAATGAAGTATAATGATGGTAACGAATGGGAAAGTCTTAAAGATAATTACTTCGTTAAATCTCGTTTGAAAGATGGTCGATTTGGTTCAGTCATCAATCAAGATAAACAAACTCCACATATGAAATCTACAGTTGCTAAAGGCAAGAGCTACTTTGAAGATGATGTTGATGTTCAAGAGTTATTCGATAAGTATGCTGGTACAGGTAATGTAGAATTCAATAAAAACGGCAGAAGTAACAAAGAAATTGTTTATGCTAAAGTGTTTGAAGGGGTAGTAGTTAATCAAGGCAATGAAAGTAAAACAAATTACTTCAAGATACATTATTCAAAAAAACGAACACATATCGTTCCATATGAAGGGAGAGGTCAAGAATGAATCTTCACCAATATCTTGGGAAGAAAATAAGAGTTACATTTACTGATGCGCAAGTTTTAGAAGGATTTTGTAATGGCTTCACTGGTAAACTAGATACTGAAGATGAATTTTATGATGAAATTACTATCGAAACCAGTAAACATAAATACTTTGGTTTCAACGAAAGCGAAGTAAAAGGAATTGAAATAATCAACTAATAGCATTTAACCAATAAAAAGGTTAGGTGCTATTTTTGTACCCAAAATTAAGTGAAGGAGTGATGAATTTGGAAGTTATTATCAATCAGGATGGCGTTTGTAAAAAGTCGGATAAAGATATCGTTTGGGGCGCTTTGATGAATAAGTGCAGACAGTTAGAACGTATTTTAGATAAACACTATTTGTCACCAATGCAAATATTAGCGCTACAAGACGAATACGAGCGAACGTTTGCGTTGACAGAAAAATATAGGAGGAATTGATTATGAGTAAGAAAATCTGTATTTTATCACAAAATGGTATGAGTTATATCTTTAACAATGTTGAAAACTTCAACAGAGAAAGCTTTGGAATAAGTTTTGAATATAGAGACAAAGCTACAGGAACTTACAATAAAACATATTTTAGTAATGTTTCGATTACTGGTTATAGTTTTCTGGGAATTGATGAGGAAGGAAAATAATCATGGACAATCAAAAATTTATTGTGAAGTGTATGCAATTTGTACAAGAATATGCAAAAGAGCATTTAGACAAAAGTGACACAATACCAGAGTTTGATATTTTTGTTGTTTGGTCATGTTGAATTGGCAACACTTTTCTGTACAAAAATTATAAGGTTTTTATTTTCTTTAGATAGTTATTTTATATCCTGCTAAATAGCCTGTTTCAATTCCCAATATAAACGGTAATTAATCGGGAATGATACCCAATCTTTCCATGTTTTCTAAACTTATTCCACCAATTAATATAATCCATTAACTCATATTGTAGTTCAAACAATGAGTCAAAAGATTGTTGGTAAGTAAGATCAATCTGAAAGACATCCAATAATTTGTCAATACTTTAGTTATCAAATTCTTTTCCTCGGTCTGTATGAAAAATTTCAACATCATCTAATGGTTGTTCAATCGTTTGGATTGCCTGTAACACAAGGTTCATAGATTTGTTAAGACGACTGGAATAGCCAACTATTTCTCGATTGAATAAAGCAAACATAATGCCACTTTTGATTTGCTTTAACATAAGCTAAATCTGTTGATAGCGCTTCTATAGGTTGCATTCTATCAAATTGACATGATAAAACATTATCGATTTTCTGTTCATTTTTATTCGTTACTTGAGGTTTGAATTTCAGTGTTGTATAGCTCGAAACGAAATTGAACTTATTCATGATTCGGCGTATTTTTCTCCTAGAAACAATGAATTCTTGATCGTTTAAATCATCCTTAATCTGTCTTGCTCCGTAGGAGTTGCGACTACCTGTAAATGACTCAATGACTGCTTTTTCTAAAATAGCCTCTGATCCTTTTCTTTTGACTTCATAATAATAAGCCCCACGAGAAATCTCTAATTTTCGGCACATCGCTGATACACTGTACTTTTTTTATTTTTTCTAACAACTTCTACTTTCGTCCGAATATCAGCGCTGCTTACTTTAAAATATCATTCTCCATCATCAACTCTTTATTTAGTTTTCGTCATTCACGCAATTCTTTTTCTTCCAGCGTCAAATTATCTTTCTCTTTGAATGAGCCTGACTGATTGTACTATTTGACCCATTTATCAAAAGTTGAGGGTGTTAAATCATATTCTCTTAGAATATCTTTTCTAGATTTTCCTGATTTGTAGAGTTCCACCATTTGTTTCTTAAATGATTCTTTGAAGGTCCGTCTTGTTTTTCTGTTAGTTGTTATGAGATAAGCTCCTACTCTGTTTTTTATTAAGTATAGACACCTTATCTTTATTGTTCAACTAAGTGTAACCTATTCAAAAACAATCTATGAATTTGAATAAAGTATAAGTATTATGTTTGTTATTGAATGTTTCTGAATATACATATTGGCATGGTGGATTTAATTAGTCTGTGCAGCAATATTTCAAATATACGGCTCTGCTTTAACTTTCATTTTATTCAATTTAGGAACTCATCCACACGATTTGACGAAGAACCTTTCTAATTGTGTTGCATCCTTGGTATTTTTAACAGAATTATACTTAACTAAATTTGATATCTGCGGTAAAGTAAAATTTGTCATTTTCGTATATATAGAGTAGCACGGATTCACCAGAAGCTATACCTAATTTATTTTTTTCTGCATTGGAAATATCTTTAAATAAGTAAGTTAAGTTATTATTGAACGTAATTTTTTTATCATATTTTAACTCCTATATCATTTTTAAAAAGTCATCTTCAGTTAATAGTTGGATATCTTGGCCTTGGCTTAATAATTTTTCAGCTTTTAAAATCTTGGAAGATTTTAATTCGTCGCCAACAACTCTAAAGTCTTGTTCTCCCATTATTAAAAAATTCACTTTTTTTGTAACATTTTTTTCAGGAAACCCACCATATTGGGCAAACAAATTCATGGCAGAATGTCTAGTCATACTTTGAAGTTTGCCAGTAAAACAGGCATGTGTGTTATAGAAAGGATGTTCTTTGTTGAGAGAGAGTCTATCTACGGACTCCAATATTTCTTTTATATTTAAATCCTGGCTTAACTTATGGCTTTTTTTACGTCTAAATCCTGATCCTGAACTACCTTCAATGACACCTAATTTAGGGTATCTAGCATTTTCTAATAGTGTTTGAACATCTTGTGCACCATTCTTTTTACATAGAAATAAGATTAAATTAGCACAAGCCATTGCATCTTCTAAAGCATTGTGATGTTTAAAGTTAAACCCTAATTGTCCACTTAAATAATCTAATTTATAACTGATGGATTGTATATACTGTTTTGATAAGTAATAACTATCAAAATAGTTTGCTTTGAAATTTTTTATATTATACCTATCGTTAGAATCTCTAATGACCCCCATATCAAACGGTGCATAATGGGCTACTAGAGGAAATCCTGAAACAAAAGTGTTTATTTGGCTTATTACATCGGGATATGTTGGTGAGTTGGAAACCATATCAGATGTTATTCCATGGATACTAATATTGAAATAATCAAATTCATCTTCAGGGTTTATTAAAGAATAAAAAGTATCTTGAACCTCTCCGTTTATAATTTTTACTAATCCAACAGAACATGCAGAAGCTCTATTTTGGTTTGCAGTTTCGAAATCTATAGCAACAAAGTTAACACTCATTTCAATTCCTCCAATATGATATAATAGTTTTAGAGTACCAATATAAACATCACTCAAACTTTGCAGGGAAGAGCGGTGCTTTTTTATTTGTAATTTAGCGTAGCTTCACGAACTCTAATTTCGAATCGATGTTCTATTTTATAGTATTCCATGAAACAAAATGTGTTCAACTCATCTTTCTCACCATCATAATTATTTAGATAAATTTCTAACAAGATAGCGATTTGATTAGCTTCATGCTCTAGTCTCATTCTTGCTAAGCAAATGGCGTTATAGTAAACAACTAACTCTCCATGTTTTTTTATGCAGTGAGCTAACTCATGAGCGACTTTAAAATCTTCATTTTCATAATCTAACAACTTAGAATTAATAATGATTGTTTTCTTTTTTGCTATATAGACACCATTTCGGCTAATGTTGTCTGCAAAAACTAAATCTAATCCCATCCCTTTAATTTTTGTTATTAACTTACTATCTACTTCATGCATACAATCACTCACCTTATTTCTTTTCTGCTTTCCTTTTCGCATCCAATACTGAAAGTAAAAACTCCATTTCTTCATCTCTAATAGGTTCACCATCGAACGCAAACGCTACCAAGGAAGTTTTTTCTTCACGTCCTAGCAAGTAATCTACAGACACGTTGAAGTAGTCGGCTACTTTTTCTAAGTTTTCTGCTTTTGGCGATGAAGTGTCCCATCTCCTAATTTGACCATTTGACAGACCAATTTTTCTTTCCACTTCAGCAAAATTAGTATTTTTGTTATCTGCTAGCTCTTTTATTTTCTCTGTTAAAGTCACTTTTATCAGCCTTTCTATGACATACACGAAAATAAAATATCTTTTAAATTATTATGCTGTGTATATAAGTTAATTTGATAGAAAAAAAAGAAAACTAAAAACACCTTAATTTAAAACGTCTTGGCGGAAGTTTTAGGTAACACTAAAGGTTTATAGGCTTATTTAACTATAATTTCATGATAGCATTTAAGCTATTTATCGTCAATTATAATAGCATTTTTTCTATCGTTTTAACTTACTAATATATATAAGGAGGCTTACATAAATGCCAGATACATCAACAGCAAGAGATAAGATTCATAAGTATTTTGACGAGAGGGATATCTCACTTGTGACGGTGGCAACTTATTTTGATATTCCCAAACAGGATTTAAACGACTACTTGGGTGGAGAAAATAAAAGTAAGAAAGCTCATGACACATTAACGTCTATTATTGAATATTACAAAATTAGATGATGAGGTAGGCGTTTAACCTATGCAAGTTTTAAGTGATAACTTCATGAATAAAATCATGGACAAGATTTTAATTATGGTAGATAAGAATTTAAAAAGTATTGAAAAGAATTATGCAGTTAAATCTCGTTATCTTAATAAGAAAAATGCATGTATTTACGTAGATATATCAGAACCGACATCTGAGAAATGGTTAGTTAAAGGTCTTCCAATCACTAAAATTGATGGAACGTTTCGTATTGACATGCAAGAAATTGATAAATTTATGATTGAAACAGAATATGAAAGGAGAATGAAAACGAGTGAAAAATTTATATCAGTATGTAGTATCCCATTTATATGTTTTTATTTTGTGATTAGCGTTAACTATTTTTTATAATTCAAAATGGGGGCTATTATTAATAATCATGCTGTTGATGCATATCACATCTTATTTGGTAGAGAAGAATAGAAAAGACATGCAAAAATTTAAAGTTGTAGCAATCGTTAGTGGGAAGGAAGTAACAAACAAAATTGAAGCAGCTAGCTTTCAAGATGTGGTTAATCAGTACAAGATGTTTGAGTTAGTAAGTATTGAGAGAGTGGAGGGATAAGGAAATGAGTAAGAAAAATAAAGATGGTGTATTTAGTTTACTAAGACAAATTTTAGCTGAATAAAAGAAACAAACAAAAATACTCCAAACTATTGAGAGTAGCAAGGAGCATTAGAGTAATTTGATTCAACTTACTGACTGTGCGTTGAAATTGACTAAAAAGGTCCATGAACTAAGTAAATCTTAAAATATTATTTCCTAAATCTTCAACAGAATAACCTTTAGCTTTAGTTTCATTAATTATTTCATCTTTAGAAAGAGAGTAGAAATTTAAATTGACATCAGCAAAAGGAAATCCAGTTGTATTTGATTCAAATTGAAGTTTCAACCAATGATCTAACACTTTCCAAGCGAATGAGTTTATGTGATTAGTAGGTTTAGGGCTAAGTCCCATATTTTTTTCACCACCTTATCAGGTATTTCAGTGAATAGGTTACACTTGACTAGACAGAAGATGAATTGAAGCAGCTGGATGATTACGTGAGTTATTTAACTGATAGAGAGAAAGAAACTATTAATTCAGTTGTTGGCATGGAAAAGTTGAATAATACGTTATTAAATGGTGCGCAGACTTCTCTTTTTTAGTATAATTTATAGAAAATGGAAGTGATACTATGAAAGGGATAAAGAAAATATGTGTTGAATTTTTAAGAAAATTTAAGACTTCTAAAAACCCAGAAGATAATTCGGTAGCTTTAGGTTTTGGCTTATTATATGTTATGTTAGCAGTTGTCTTCACTCAGCTTTTTTTACCAGATTTTAAAGAAATAAAACAAGTTTTTAAAGTATTAGAAGTTATTAAATCATCTATGTTGGGTAATTTAAGCAGTTTTTTTATAACTTTTTTGTATATTTTAGTTACTGCTTTTTTAGTTACTTTATTATCAAAAAATATCAGATTTAATAAATTAAATGAAAAAATTGTAGGCGAAAATAAACGTGTACAATATAATATTTATAACGTAATTTGTGATACATACTATTGGATAAATAAAATTTGTGATTTATTATTATCAATACTTATTCCTTTTTTAATCTCACTTTATTTCTTTGAAAACTCAAATGGTGAGAAAATGGTCGAAACGGTAGCTTCATTAATAACGATAGGGTTAATGCCGACATTAATCAGCATTAAAGTTTATGAATTTTCTAGAGTGATATTTATTGGTTTATTCGAAATTTTAAAAACTATTATTTATTTAGTTCTTGATTTATTTATAACTTTATATATTTTATTGTTGATGATAAAGGATAAAATAAACAATTAGCAATACAACCATCAATAATAATTGAGAGGGTCCTCCGCCCTTCTTTGCTCTTATTAAAGAGTAAAAGTAGTCAGTAAGATTTTGTTAATTTGGAATTATCCAACACCTCTTTTGCGACCAGACTGAATGCCTGGTCGTTTTTTGGTTTTAATAGAATAGCGTTTAACCAATAAAAAGGTTAGGTGCTATTTTTGTACCCAAAATTAAAGAGGTGAAGAATGAAAATACCCAAAAGAGTTAAAGTTAGACCAGATGTCTGTTCTGTTGTTGAGAAACCGTTCATTAGGCTCCTCACATTTTTGCTTTGTTAAGCTTTTGGTACACTCTCTTTTTTATTATTTTAAGTTTTTTGACCAAGAAATGATGCCAGAGAGTAGCAACAAACTTAGCAGGGTTCCTTCTCTAATTAAAATTGGAAAATGAAATAAAAATGATAGTGTGAGCGAAGTAAGGACGAAGAAAATATCAAGCCCGTAACGATATCGAGCAAATGAATGAACAGTTTTAGTAGCCATTAATTCGCAAAAATATTCGATGGGAAAGTTGAGAACTCCAATTGCTAACACTTGTCCAGTTCCAAAACCAGCAATAACTGTTCCTAAAATAAAGAGTCCAACGTTTAAGAAGTAACTCTTAAAGGTAAAGCTAGCGAGAATATCATAGAGAAAAAAGTTAATAACGATGCCAAAGAAAATAAGTGCGCTAAACATAAGCAGATAGTCTTTTAAAACATTTTTCTTAGAAAGAAGTAAGCACAATAACAGGAACCCTAAATTGATTGCCGTTGTAATCGTACCAACTTTAATTGAAAGGACTTCAGCTAATGCGACATTCATGGAATTGAAGCTACTTACCCCAACACTGGCTTTAATGGTTAAGCTGATACCAAAAGCACTGAAAACATAAAAAATAAACGTTTTAATGATGTTATTCATGAGAAACACTCCTTTAATCTTGATTTATTACCTGTTTAGTATAAACGAGAAGTATGCTATGATAATAGGAGATATCTCCTATTATTGAGGTGGAAAAATGAAGCAAACTAGTTTACAAGCTTATCACGGATTAAGCACAGCTGATTTAGAAAATATTCAATACTACTTTTCAAATCAGATGCTAGACATGGCTAAAATCAGAGAATATAAGAATAATGAATATATTACACAAGCAACGAAACCCCTGGATCAGCTTTTCTTTTTACTACAAGGTAGAGCGAAAATCTATGTTACTCACGAAAATGGGAAGAAAAACTTACTTCAATTTTTAACAGCTGGAGATTTTATTGGAGATTTAACAGCAGTTGGAGCGGAAAAGGTCCCCAAGGATGTGTTAGCAATAGGGAATACCGTTTGTTTGGCTATACCAATGAAGGAAATTCAAAAATCAGATGGATCATTTTTTAAGAAAATTGCCCAATATATTGGAGAAAAGCTCCTTATTCGTATGGAGCATTTTTCTAGAAATCAAACTTATGAATTAAAGTATCGGTTGGCAGAGTTTATTTTACAAGCTGAAATGAATGATATTTACCATGAAAAACACGTTGAAATCGCAGAATACCTTGGTGTTAGTTATAGGCATTATACACATGTCTTAAACAAGATCACGGAGGAAGGTTATTTGATCAAACAAGGTAAGGACTATCTAATCAATAGATGGCAATTAAAAGAGCTTATAAATGAAATGAATGATTAATGATTATTGTTTACTACATTAGAAACTTACTGGACGCATAAATAGCATTTAACCAACAAAAAGGTTAGGTGCTATTTTTTTGTATCCAAAATTAAGTGATTATTTACTAATTAATTTAGAATGTATGCAACTCTAAAAGTTAGATTTCTTTATTCTAAAAAATCTAACTTTAGGGTGTGTTATATTTCAATTGTTTTGCTAATGTTTAGGTTCTAATGAAGATGTCAACGTCCTCAACCAATTAAAGAGGAGAGGGTAAAATCATAAAAATGACAGTAAAACAATGATGGTATAACATTTAAAAAACTTGTTTTACAGTATGACTTATTGTTGGAGAAGTGAATAATTAGTTGAAGACCATTAAAATTTTATAGGTTTTTTAAGCATTTAATAAGTTTATTTATCTATTGAAAGCTAATACTGTCTCACTGTTCAATAGCACGTGTATCTTGAATAACCTCACGAACTTGTTCACGGATGACTTTATTTAATTTATTATCAGCCATAGAATAAATCATAAATAAACAATCAACTATAGACAATTGAGCAATCATTGCGGACATTGTCTCTGGTCGATAGTTAGTTTCTTCAGCAACTGATAACAGTGTAATATTAGCAAGTTTTGCAAGAGGAGAATCTATATGGCTAGTAATACAAATAATGGGAACATTGTTATCACTTAGTATTTGTCCGATACGCATCATTTCAGTATTTCTACCAGAATGAGAGATAATAATACCACAATCATTTTTGTCTAATTTAGCTGCCGCCATTAACTGCATATGATAATCACTTTGAAAGTTACACTGTAAGGTTGTACGTAAAAATTTATGATAGGCATCTAATGCAACTATTTGTGATGCTCCAAGCCCAAAAAAAGTGACAGTTTTTGCTTTTTTTAAAAAAGTAAAAGCTTTATTTAAAATTTCTTGATCCAAAAATGATTCGGTATCTGTTAATGCTTGTTTATTTGCACGGAAAACTTTTTTTGAAATAGTTAAAATATCATCTTTGCTTGATAAATTATCGAGTAATTCGTTATAATCAGTCGCTTGACTCATATTTAAGGCAATTTTAAATTCTTGAAAAGAACTATAGCCTAATCTTTTTGAAAAACGTGAAATAGTAGCAGTTGATAGACCTGTTTTTTGACTGAGTTCTTGAATGGATGCTTTTGCAGCTAATGCTTGATTAGATAAAATAAAATCAGCAATTTTTTTTTCACTAGTACTCAAATCTCTATAATAACTTGAAATATATTTTTTTATATTTTTTTTCATTTTTATCCTCCAACATATTTTAGCTGTAGTATATCATGAAACTCAAAGTAAAAGAATTACAAAAAAAACTTGTATTATGTAAAAAAATTACTTATAATGAAAACGTAAACAATATAAGGAGGACAAAAATAATGAAAATTGGCTTAATCGGTTTAGGAAAAATGGGTATGAATCTAATGAAAAATATGCTCGATAATAATATTGATGTTGTTGCATATGATATTGATAAATCATTGCGTGACGAAGCAGAACAGTATGGTTGTATCTGTGTATCTTCATTGGAGCAGTTACTAAAATGCTTACCTCAGAAAAAAATTATTTGGATAATGGTACCAGCAGGTCAAACAACTAATACTATTATTTCTTCATTGAGTGAATCTTTAAAGTCTTCAGATATAGTCATAGATGGTGGTAATTCTTTTTATAAGGATTCGATTGAACAGTATCAACTTTTGAAAAAAAAGGGAATTTCTTTTTTTGATGTTGGTTCATCTGGCGGACAAAATGGTGCACGTCATGGTGGAAACTTTATGATTGGTGGCGATTTAGAAACATTTACTATTATTGAACCAATTTTTCAATTGATTTCTCAAAATGGTGGCTATTTATATACTGGACCATCAGGTAGTGGACACTATTTAAAGATGGTACATAACGGAATTGAGTATGGAATGATGCAATCGATTGGTGAGGGGTTTGACTTATTAGAACACAGTCCATATGATTACGAGAATGCCTCTGTTGCAAAAGTATGGAACAATGGATCAGTTATTCGTAGTTGGTTAATGGAATTGGCTGAAAACGCTTTTAATGAAGATCCTAAGTTAGATGGTTTAAAAGGGACGATGTATTCTTCTGGTGAGGGGTTATGGACAGTTGAAGAAGCACTAAAAAGACAAGTTCCAATACCAGTTATTACATTGGCCTTACAGATGAGATATCGTTCATTACAAGATGATACTTTCACAGGAAAAGTCGTAGCGTCATTGAGAAATGGTTTCGGAGGCCATTCAGTTAATAAAGGAGAGTAAATATAAAATGAAACAGTATATTATTGGTATCGATATTGGAACAACAAGTACAAAAGCAGTTTTATATAGTCAACGTGGTGACGTTATTGATTATGCTAATATTGGCTATTCATTATATCAAGATGAACCAGATATGGCAGAACAGGATGTTGATGAGATTTTTGAGGCAGTAGTTGATGGCTTAACTCAAGTTATTCGACGATCAGATGTTCCAGTAACAGAAATTGTTGGTGTATCTTTTTCGTCAGCAATGCATAGTTTAATTTTATTAGACCATGAGATGAAACCCATAACACGCTCAATCACATGGGCAGATAATAGGGCCACTTTTTATAGCGATGAATTAAAGAAAAGTGGACTAGGTCAAAAAATATATGAAAAAACGGGAACGCCTATTCATCCTATGGCACCTTTATCAAAGTTATTATGGATAAAGAATGAAAAACCTGATTTATTTTCAAAAATTCATAAAGTTGTTGGAATTAAAGAATATGTTTTATATCGATTATTTGGTGAATTAAAAATGGACTATTCGATTGCTTCAGCAACAGGATTATTTAATATTTTTGACTTGGATTGGGATTCGGATGTTCTAGAATTTTTAGGTTTACGTCGAGATCAACTACCTGAACTTGTCTCAACAACTTATCAAATGATTGGATTAAATCCAGCTTATGCGGAAGTTATCGGTTTACCTAAAGAGGTACCTTTTATTATTGGGGCAAGTGACGGTGTGTTATCTAACTTAGGTGTTAATGCTATTGAAGAAGGTGTTTTGGCTTTAACAATTGGTACAAGTGGTGCGATTAGAACAGTGGTAAATCATCCTGTGACAGATCCTAAAGGCCGTTTATTTTGTTATGTTTTAACTGAAGATATGTATGTTTTAGGAGGACCTGTTAATAATGGTGGGATTGTTTTTCGTTGGGTAAGAGATCAGTTGTTTACACCGGAAAAAGAAACAGCGGCACAAATGAAAATTGATAGCTACGATTTATTAACTGATATGGCTCAAAAAATTCCTGCCGGTTCTGATGGACTGATTTTTTTACCATATCTTGGTGGTGAACGTGCTCCTCTTTGGAATGCAGATGCTCGTGGGACTTATTTTGGATTAAATAGAAATCATACTCGTGCTCACATGTTACGCTCAGCTTTGGAAGGTATTGTATTTAATTTATATACAGTATTGTTGGCCTTAGAAGAAGTTTCAGGTTCCCCTAAATCAATTCAAGCAACGGGTGGTTTTGCTCGCTCAAACTTATGGAAACAAATGTTGGCTGATATTTTTGAACGTGATGTTATTATTCCAGAAAGCTTTGAAAGTTCGTGTCTAGGTGCGGCTGTTTTGGGTTTGAAATCTTTGGGGATTGTAGATGACTTGTCTGTTGTCAAAGATATGGTAGGAACTACCCATAAGCACGTTCCTAATGAAGAAAATTTTTCTGCATATCGTCAATTATTACCGATATTCATTAGATTAAGTAGAATACTGAATGATGAATATTCAGCTATTACAGAATATCAAAGAAAATATAAGGGGTGAGAAAATGGAACTAGTAATTGTTGCTTTAGGTGTTGCCATTCTATTAGCCTTAATTGTTAAGGTTAAATTAAATACATTTGTATCATTAGTTATTGTATCTTTTTTAGTAGCAATAATGTTAGGTATGCCACTCGACCAAATACCTGGAACGATTGAAGCGGGGATAGGATCTCAACTCGGTCACTTAGCTTTAGTTTTTGGATTTGGGGCAATGCTGGGGAAATTAGTAGCTGATGCAGGTGGGGCTTTTCGTATAGCTCACACGTTAATTGACAAGTTTGGACGTAAATTTATTCAAATAGCTGTTGTTCTAGCTTCATTTATTATTGGTATCGCGCTGTTTTTTGAAGTCGGTCTTGTGCTATTATTGCCAATAATTTTTGCGATATCTGCTGAATTAGGTGTGTCAATACTCTATCTAGGAATTCCAATGGTTGCAGCACTGTCTGTTACACATGGATTTTTGCCGCCACATCCTGCTCCAACTGCGATTGCGGGTATTTATGGGGCGAATATCGGTATGGTATTATTATATGGGTTGTTAATTGCTATTCCTTCTGTTATTCTTGCAGGTCCTGTTTATACAAAATTTGCTAAAAAATTTGTACCCGATGCTTTTAATCGTTCAGGTAATTTAACTGCATTAGGAAAACAAAAAGAATTTAAATTAGAAGAAACACCTAGTTTCTTACTAAGTACCTTGACTTCTTTATTTCCAGTCATTTTAATGGCGATGTCAACAATTTATAGTATGTTGCTATTAGAAGGAAAAACAAGTTTAAATTTTTTTGATAATATTATATTATTTTTAGGTAATCCAAGTGTAGCGATGTTAATTTCCTTATTAGTGGCAATTTATACAATGGGATTGCGTCGTCATATATCGATGAAAAAATTAATGATTTCCATGGAACAGTCCATTAAGCAAATCGCTATGATGCTATTAATTATCGGTGGCGGGGGCGCTTTCAAGCAAGTTTTAATAGATGGTGGTGTTGGTAACTACGTAGCAGAATTATTCAAAGGTAGTAGCCTGTCACCAATTATTCTTGCATGGGTAATAGCGGTTATTTTACGGTTAGCATTAGGATCTGCTACAGTGGCTGCATTGACTGCTGCAGGATTAGTAGCACCATTAATGATTTCAACAGGGACTAATCCAGCACTAATGGTTATTGCTACAGGAGCTGGAAGTATTTTTTTCAGTCATGTAAATGATGCTGGTTTTTGGATGTTTAAAGAATATTTTGATTTATCAATGAAAGAAACATTTTTAACTTGGTCAGTGTTGGAAACAATAATATCCGTTGTAGGATTAGTTGGAGCTTTATTATTGAATGGAATTGTTTAAAATATTATATTTCAAAAATTACTATTTAAATATTGTGTACTTTAGATTAGATATTATTTATATTTTATTTTAAAACTAAATAATAACGTTAAACAGCAAGCGGTCATTTGATCATTAAAGATAGCTTGCTGTTTTTTTATTGTTCAATCATTACTATTTACTAATAGGATATCAAGATATCAATGTTAATATAAAAAGGAAACAGAAAAATATATTATGAACATATAAATAAAGACTATTTAATTGTTTATCATAAATGCAACACATAGAATGTTAAAATCAAGACATCAAAAGGACGATGCTATGACAGTTGCCGAATCAATTTTAAATCCAAGGATAATTTTTTTCACAAGAACAAGACAGAATGTAAGAGATCATTTGGTAATATTATGGTACAACTTGTTTCATAAGTAGCTAAATTCTTGTGGATATGATGATGTATTGTAATTACAAGGGTTATTTTGTTGTTCAATGACTTCGTATTCTACTTCATTTTGTTTTTTAAGATAAAATGTATGAATAAAATAAGTTTTTTTTAGATAAAAACTCTTTTTGTTAACTAAGTAAGTTATAATAAACGAAATGGAAGGGGTTTTTTTATGAATAAAATTAAAAAACAAACAGCATTTTCAATTAATTTTTTATTATTATTGCTTATTTTGTTATTTTCAATTATTTATCCAGTATCAGTTCAAGCGGAGGGAGAATTAAGTACAGTATCTTATCAGTATAAAGATTTAGAAACGTTAACTAATTTAGAAAAAAAAGATATTATAAAAGGCAATCCTAAAGAAGTCTTATCTAATGATTTTGAAAATTATATTTTTGTTTATGAACGTAAAAAAACAAAAGAAGTTAATTCTACAACACCCAAGAGTAATATAAACAAGACATTGCCTAAAACAAATGAGCAGTTATTTAATACAAATACTTTAATAATAGGGCTATTAATTACTGGTTTGTCTTTGTATATCTTTGTCTACAAAAAGAAAAAAATAGATAAAATTTTAATAATATTTATTTTATTAGGGGGTTTGGGTTTAAATACATACGTCAATAAAGTCAAAGCTGTCGAAATAAATTTATTAAAACCTAGTGCAATTGTAAAATTACCAAAAGGAGCCGTAAGTAATTTAGAGCCGGAAAATCTATCTGGTTACAATTATATAGGCTATATTTATACATCTGAAAATAAAATTAAGCCAATCAAAGCTGAAGTGACTGTTTATTATCAAGATGTTTCTGGTCAACCATTGGCCTCGACAGAAGTTTTAACCGGAAATGTAGGCGATAGTTACACATCAAAACAAAAAGATATTCCTGGTTATACCTTTAAAGAGGTCAAGGAAGATAACGCTACGGGTAAGTTCACAGCAACGTCTCAATCGGTTCATTATATTTATACAAAAGACGTGGTGAAAGGCGCTGAAGTGACTGTTTATTATCAAGATGTTTCTGGTCAACCATTGGCCTCGACAG
>NZ_JBQEIL010000006.1:0-168248 GCF_052102835.1 Vagococcus sp. | reverse complement strand
TAGGCGATAGTTACACATCAAAACAAAAAGATATTCCTGGTTATACCTTTAAAGAAGTCAAAGGAGAAACGAGCGGGGTTATCTCGAATTCTACAATTAGCATCGTTTATATATATAACGCTAATTCTGCTAAATTAATCATTCAGTTTGTAGATAAAAATAGTTTATTACCGACTAATTCAATTAATCTTTTAACTTATAGTGATGGTTCGTTAATTGATAACCATCCAAATATTAGTGACTATTATTATGTAAGAAACATAGCTGGAGAAACAGAGAGAATAGAGCAAAATGTACCTTTAGAGGATATTGTTTATAACGTTAAAATGGGAGACAGTATTAAAGTTCCTAGCAAAATTTCTTTTGATTTATATAATGAGCAAGGAGAATTATTATCAAAAATTGATAATGGTAATCCTGATTATTTACATTATAGTGGTTTTACCGATTATCGTGGAGAATTAATACCTTCTGACAATACAATCGTCACGGAAGCAGTAACGATTATAAAATATGCTGTGACGATAACTCCAATAGCTATTCCTTTTTAAAATGTTAAAATAGGCTATAAATAAAAGGTGGATGAAGAAATGACGAGAAAAGTAATTCTGTATATTGCTACAAGTATTGATGGCTTCATTGCTGATAACCAGGGAGGGATTGAGTGGTTAAATGCAGATGAAATGACAGATTTAAAAGAAGATAAAACATATGACGACTTTTATCAGACGATCGATACTGTTGTTATGGGGAGAACGACTTATGATCAGGTCGTGAATGAATTATCTCCAGATCATTATCCGTATTCAGATAAAGTAAACTATGTTTTAACGAGTAGACCTGGTGATGGTCGAGCGAATATAAACTTTTATAGTGAGACAGTAACTAGCCTTATTGAGCGATTAAAGAAAGAGAATGGAAAAGATATTTGGATTATTGGTGGAAATAGTATCATCATGCCTTTAGTTGAGCAGAATTTAATCGATGAGTATCGGATCGCAACGGTGCCTGTTTTATTAGGCGATGGAATTCCACTGTTTAATCGATTTAATCACTCACTTTTTATGAGTTTAAAAGAGTCGTATCATATTAACAGTATTTGTTACCACACGTTTACAAAAAAATAAATTTATGATGACTCCTAGTGAAATAGTTACTAGGAGTTTCTTTTTGTTTTATAACTGATTTGATTAATTAAATCAGTTATAATAGTGATAGTGAGTTAAGATTAGAAAAAGAAATCATGGAGATGAACTATGAAAGAAAAAGTAACCATTAATGACGTGGCTGCAGAAGCAGGAGTATCTAAAACAACGATTTCAAGATATTTAAATGGGCGCTATGGCAACATGTCGACTGCAACGAGAGCTAATATTGCGGCAGTGATTGAACGTTTAAATTATCGACCGAATAAGCAAGCGCAGTCCTTAAAATCAAAGCGTAGCTATTTAATTGGTGTGGTTGTAGCAGACATCTCAAATATGTATTCCTCCCTTTTATTGAAAGGGATAGGGACTATCTTAGAACAACAAGGTTATCAAATGCTAATCGTAGATGCTGCCAATTCTCTGGAAAAAGAACAAAAATTAATTGAACGAATGTTGGATCAAAGTGTGGAAGGTATCATTCTACAACCAGCATCAGAAAATAAAAGTCACTATAAATTATTAGAAGATAGCAAAATTCCAGTTGTTTTAGTAGATAGGACCATCAAAAATAGTATGTGGCCGACCGTCGTCACCAATAATGAAGCTTCAGTTAAAGAAGTTTTGAGCAGGGGATTAAAGCAAGATTATGCAAAAGTTTTGTTTGTCACTGAGCCAATTAAAGAAGTAAGCACACGAAAGCTTCGTTATGATTCAGTTAAAAAATATACAGAAGCAGCGAATAAAGAATTTGTATTAATAGAGATTTATCAAGTAGAAGATTTAATGAATAAAGTAAAAGATATTCTTTTAAAAGATCAAAAAATTTTATTTTTTGCTTCAAATGGTCGGATGCTAATGGAATTATTAACGATTTTAATAGCAGAAAAAATTGCTATTCCAGAATCATTTGGCATAACAGGATTTGATGATTGGAATTTAACAGCATTAGTAGGTCCAGGCATCACGAGTATCGAACAACAGTCACAAAAGATAGGGGAGGTAGCGGCAACTCAAATAATGGCAATTATAAATCAAGACGAGACAATTTCTTTTGAAACAATTGTTGAAACAAAAATTAAATGGCGGAGTTCTATTTAGTTAAGTTATTTAATTTTTTTATTTTTTTATAGACAAGGAGAACCTAACACAGTTATGGGTTCTTCTTTTTTTTTATTATTTTGAGAGATGTTCTTTTAAAAAGTAACCGTTGACATTTTTTGGAAACCGGTTTACTATTTACCTATGGAAACCGGTTAACAAATTGAGGGGATGGTGTTTTTAATGGATAAAAAATTAGTTTTAAATTTTTTGGTATTTGAAGAAGATATCAAACAAGGGATTTTACAACAGGAATTATTAAAAAGAGCAAAAGGACTAGGTTTTAGTAAAGTTGAACTTAGGCGAGAGTATTTTAAAGATATTTCTCAGGAAATATCTGTTATCAAAGAAATAGCAAAGACAGAAAAAATCGAACTTTTTTATAGTGTTCCGGATGAAATATTTATTGAAGGAAAACTTAATCCGAAATTGAAAGCGTATTTAAAAGAAGCAGAAGAAATGGGCGTTAGCCATATTAAATGGAACATTGGCGATTTTACCACAGAAAGCTCAGTCGACGAACTGGGGGATTTAATAACAAAAAATATTGAAATTAATGTCGAAAATGATCAGACAAAGACGTCAGGAACAAGTCAAGCCATTTCTGATTTTATGAAAGTCATAAATAAAAAAGGATTAGATATTGGTTATGTTTATGACTTAGGTAACTGGCGTTTTGTTGGTGAGGATGAACTAATGGCTGCTAAAAAATTAAAAGAGTTTGTTCGATACATTCATCTTAAAGATGTAGCTTATGAAGCAGAACAACCAAAAGCAGCATGTTTAGATCAAGGGAGCCTTGATTGGCGAAAAGTACTAGCCATATTACCAAGTAATGTTCCAGTCGCAATCGAGTACCCAACGACATCAGCAGCAGAAATTATAACGGCTAAAAAATTAGTAGAAGAGGTGTTATAAAATGGAAAAACAAGTCAAAATTGATCCAGAAAAGTTCGCTTATCATTTTATGGATACAGTGAATCGTCCAACGATGAAAACGGAAGATATGGAAGATGCTGCTAAAGAAGCACTGGCCGCATACTTAACCGCTTATTACATTGCCCAACGTTTCAATAATTTAGAAAATGATTTTTTTATTGAAAATCATGAGAAACATGTGTCGACATATCAAAAAATATTGAGCGAGTTGAATCAATACTAGGAGGAGACATGATGGAAAGTGTGATAATTGCTATTTTGCTAGCGCTTACTTTTGTTATTTTTGTTATTTATGCCATGAAGGGTGGAAATTTAACGGTTGGATTTTTTGTAATGGCTGTTTTATGGACGATTATTGGTCGAGTACCCTTTAACAAAGCTCTGATTGAAATATTTACGGAACCAATCTTAAACTATGGAAAAACAGCAACGTATATTATTTTTGGCTCGTGGTTTGGTCGAGTCTTAGTTGATACAGGAATAGCCGGCAGTATTAGTCGGAAAACAGAAAAGGTTGGGAAAAAAAGACCCGTTTTAGCGACTGTTTTGTCAGCATTAATAATTGCTTTGATTTTTACTAGTTCTTATGGAGTCGGATCAGCAATTGCTGTTGGGGTTATTATCTTTCCTATTATGTTTTCGATTGGAATACCCAAAAACATAGCAGTAACTGTTTTTACTTTATCCGTTGGAGCTGCAATGTATGTCAATAATGTTTTATTTGTTCAATTTCAAGTATTCTTCCCCAAAGTTGAGTGGGGATTACATTATCAAAAATTTGGTTTTGTAGCAATGGGTATTCAAATGCTAATTGTCATTTTATTTATTCTTTTTAATGCTAAGAAGATTAGAAAGGGTAAACCAGTCCTCATTGAAGAAACTGAAGAGACTAAAGCAGTGAAAGAAGTTCCTATTTGGACCTATGTTCTTCCTGTTTTACCAGTTATTCTAAGTATTTTTGCTGGATGGGATGCAGCCCCTGCTTTGCTATTATCAATTATCGTCGCGTTTGCTGCAACGGGATATATGAAGAGTTATGCTCGCTTGGTTACTATTATGAATGATACGGCTAAGCATGCTATTAGTGATATTGCTGGGTTGTTAATTATGTTATTCGTTTTAACAATGTTCCAAGCGTCAGCTGTTCATGCTATGTCAGGCTTCACGGATATTTTCCAAGCCATCATTCCACATAACAAACTTTTATTATTAGCGATTATAGCAATAATTGCTCCTTTAGCTTATTTCCGTGGTCCGTTAATGTTATATGGGGCCGGTGCTGCGACAGCTGCAATTTTAGTTGGAACTGAAATGTTTGATCAATATTTCCTATATGGATTACTAGTCGTTCCTTCCATGATGGGGATTTCATCTTGTATCACACAATCATGGAATTTATGGGCAGTTCAATATGCAGAATTAGATACTAAAACATTCTTTAAAACGGGTGTTCCGTGGGCCTGGGCGGCAACAGCTTTAAATCTTGTCGCTGTTTATTTCTTACTATAATAAATGAATCTATTGAAAAGAGGAGATTAAAATGAGTCAATTTTTAACTATTGGTGAACCAATTGCGTTGTTCGGATCAGAAGAAATCGATAAAAGCTTGAAAGATGCTAATCATTTTCAAAAGTTTTTAGCAGGAGCTGAGTTAAATGTTACAGTAGGAGTTTCACGGCTAGGTTATTCTACAGAATATGTGACTCGTTTAGGCCAAGACCCTTTTGGTGAGTTTATTCTGGATCAATTAAAAGAAAATAACATAGGAGATACCTATATTGAATCAACTAGTGATTATTGGACTGCTTTTCAATTGAAAGATCGTGTGAGTCAAGGTGATCCAAGTATCTTTTATTTTAGAAAAAATTCAGCCGCTGCTCACTTTGAAAAAGAGGTCATTGAAAAGATTGATGTTTCAGATTTAAAAGTTGTCCATTTATCAGGAATATTTCCGGCTATATCTTTAGAAGCCAATAATGCTTTTCGTTTACTTATCAAACGTTTAGAAGAAGCAAATGTCCTAACAACATTTGATCCAAATTTAAGACCTCAATTATGGAAAAATCAAGAAACGATGGTTCAACAAATTAATGAGTTCGCTAAACATTCAAAAATTATTTTACCTGGAATTAATGAAGGTGAAATTTTAGTAGGTAGTCGTGATCCAGAAACCATTGCCGATTTTTATCTTGAAAACAGTCAACTAACAGAAACGGTTGTTGTTAAATTAGGTGAAGCAGGTGCCTATGTTAAGGAGCGTGGTAAAAAAGGATATATCGTTCCTGGTTTTAGCGTTTCTAACGTTGTTGATACAGTTGGTGCTGGAGATGGTTTTGCAGTAGGCTTAATTACTGGCCTATTAGAAGGAGAAACACTGGAAAACTCCGTGATTCGTGCCAATGCAATAGGTGCCTTAGCAGTCCAATCACCTGGGGACAATGACGGGTATCCAACGCCAGAACAGTTACAAAAATTTTTAAAAGAGCAAGGGAAGTAAGACAATGAAACTACAAGTAGCGATTGATCGAGTAACATTAGCAAAAGCAAAAGAGTTTGCTTTTTTATTTAATGGAAAAGTAGACCTATTAGAAATAGGAACTTCTTTAGTTAAAGATTATGGCAATCAAGCGATTGCAGAAATTAGACAGCAATTACCAGACTCAGATTTATTAGTCGATCTTAAAACGATGGATGAAGGTGCTTATGAATTCAAACAAGGATTTAAATATGGTGGTGATATTTTAACAGTGATGGGGGCCGCTTCAGTTGCTACCATCCGAGCATGTTATGAAGTGACAAAAGCACACAAAAAAACAATGATGATTGATTTATTAGAAGTAACGGATGAAAAGATTGAACAGCTTGTAGAGTTCGAAGAAGCTGTATTTGCTATTCATCACTCTGTTGATCGTGAAGATAAATTAAAGGCAACAACAAGTGTGGCAGAATTTAAGCAAAAATTTCCAAGTCTTAAGCGATTAGCCATCGCAGGAGGAATTGACTTAGAACAAGCGAGACAGTTGACTGATCAAGGAGTAATTGAAATTATTATTGTTGGATCAAGTATTACAAAGACAATTTCACCATTAGAAACAGTTCATCAATTTATGGAGGTAATCAAAAAATGAATAAAATAAAAACAATTATGGCAGAAATAAATGAAGTCATGAATCTTGTGGATCATGAACAACTTGTCTCGGCTTTACCCTATTTACAAAAAAACAAACGGATCTTTGTTATTGGTGCAGGGCGTAGTGGGTTTCAAGCCAAAGGTTTTGCTATGCGTCTAATGCATATTGGCTATACAGATTACGTGATAGGTGAGACAATCACACCGTCGATTCAAAAAGGCGATACCTGGGTGGCTATTTCAGGGTCTGGAACAACCAAAGGGATTGTAGCGGATACTGAACAAGCGAAAAAAATAGGTTTGCAGATTGTTGTTTTGACGAGTGAAATTAATTCGCCATTAGCTAAATTAGCGGATACAGTGATCATCGTACCTGGTGCAACTAAAACGGGATCAGGTATTAAATCAGTTCAGCTACTATCTTCACTGTTTGACCAGACCGTTCATATCACATTGGATACCTTAACGCTTATGCTTGCAGAGCGAGATCAAACGTCTAATGAAGCTGCATTAAATCAACATACCAATGTTGAGTAGATAGGATGAATAAAATGAATGGTTTAAAAAAATTAGTCAAGTCAGGTGTTATTGCTGTGGTAAGAGGTGATTCTGCTGTTGAGGCGTTAGCAGTAAGTGAGGCAATTATTGCTGGAGGCATGTTGGGAATTGAAGTCACCTATACAATCCCCAACGCTGAGACAGTGATTCGTGAGTTACGCCATCGTTATCCCCATGTGGTGATTGGCGCAGGAACTGTTTTAGAGAAACAGACCGCTCGTTTAGCTATTTTAGCAGGAGCAGAATATATTGTAGGCCCCACTTTTGATAAAGAAATTGCTAAATTATGTAATTTATATCAGATTCCTTATCTCCCTGGCTGTATGACACCAACAGAGGTAGCGACGGCTTTACAATATGGGGTTGATGTTATTAAATTGTTTCCAGCCAGTGTAATGGGGGCATCGATGGTTTCTGCGATTAAGGGACCATTACCTCAAGCAAACATTATGGCAACTGGTGGTATTAACTTAGAAAATTTAGAAGAATGGCAAGCGTCTGGAGTTCTTTTGGTAGGTGTTGGTGGCAACTTATTAAAAGGAAATCTAGCAGATATTACGCTATTATCCAGTCAGTATGTCCAAACGTGGTTCAAAAACAAAGCTCGAACTTAACTTAACTGAAATAAAATAAACTCGATTAGAATACCAAATTCTAATCGAGTTTATTTTGTAAGAAACCAAGAAAAAGTTAATGCTTTTGTTTATTATTTTTCTTGATATTACTCTTTTTTTGTCCATCTAGAGCAGCGCCAATACTGATACCAAGAGCTATTCCAAGGGCTAAATGATTGAATATAAGGCCGAAGGAAACACCGAAACATAAACCTAAAGTAAGGTATGAATCATCATCGTATGATTTTTTATGTTTACTCATCTATCAACAACTCCTTAATTAAAGTATATCAAATTCAAAGTTTTTATAAAAGAGGCAAAAGATTAGAATATTTACCACTATTATCGCAAACACGGTAATAATTAATCTTCTAATTTCCCCGCCACAATTTGAGTCACATCCCAATTATTGCCCCTAGCTAAATGTTTAACAATTGTTATAGGAGATCCCTCTTTCAAGTCTTGAATTTAGAAAAAGAAGTCTTTTTTGGCTCTCTTTTTTTTTAGTTTAAAATGAAGATGAAAATGCGATTGTAGCAATGTTTAGATAAATTTTAAAAAAAATATCTAAAATTTTGATTAGAAAAAAGCCTTTTTTGGGTCTCAGAGGAGTTACAGAAAGCATTTAATTTTTTTTATCTTTACTAAATATCCTAAAGTGGTCAAAAACGCTTCATTTATTTTTAATGTTTCTATTATCTAAATTGACTATAGTTGTGTTTGAGTCAAATAAAGATGAAGGTGTGAAAGAGATGAATAATTATAAAAAAATTAAAATCGATCATTTTGAAAGGGCCATGTACTATGACTATTTTATGAGTGTAGGTACGACTTTGGATGTAACTTCTAAAGTTGATGTGACACATGCTTTGAAAAAATGTAAAAAAGAAGCGTTAAGTTTTTACGGTTATTCTATTTATTGTCTAACTAAAGTTGTTAATTCAATTGAAAATATGCGTTATGATTTATTAGATGATGAACTTATTTTATGGGATAAAATTACGCCTAGTTTTACAAGCTTTAATGAACAAACAAAATTGTTTCATGCGCTATGGATTGAGTGTGAAGGAGATTATCTAAATTTTGATAAAGAATTTAAAGCATTAGTTGAACACTATAAAAACGCTAATCATATTAGTCCAATAAGTAATGAACCAGCTAATCTTTTTAATATTTCAACAATCCCTTGGTTAGCTTTTGAAAGTATTTCAGCCAATAATAAATTTAGTCCAGTTACCTTACATCCGATGATTTCCACAGGGAAATATCAAGAGATTCAGGGGAAAATTAGTATGCCTGTTAATTTAAAAGTTCATCATGCTACGATGGATGGCTATCATATTGCGCTTTTTTTTGAAAAACTTCAAAATGAGTTGAATCAATAGGCTTTGTCGAGATACGCAAGACTAATTCCTTATGCTATAATGAAGATACTATATTAAGCTCAAAGGGCAAAAGACAAGTAACTTATTGTTATTGTCTTTTGCCTCTTTTTTATTTGGAAATAATGAACTTAATTTAAGTAAGAAGGAGTGTTTAGGATGAAACAAATCAAAAATTTTTATGGCATGGAAGCAGATGTTGAAGTAACTGTTAATCAATTTCTTTCAGAAATCTCTAAAAATAATGACGAAGTTATTGACATAAAATCGCTAATCGATACGCGAGCTTCACAATATGGGGATTTAAAAATATTAACAACAGTTACTTATTCAGTCTAATTAAATAAAAAAGAGATAAAAAAATGGTGATGAGAAAGGAATATCAATTCTCATCACCATTTTTATTTTAGTCTCTAAATTGGGCATCGTATAAGGCTCGATAAGCACCATTTAAGTTCATAAGTGCTTCATGTGTTCCTTGTTCAGCAATTCCGGTTTCATTGATGACAACGATGCGTGTCGCATGTTTAATAGTTGCCAACCGGTGGGCAATCATTAACGTTGTTCGTCCTTCTGAAAGTGACATTAAAGATTCTTGAATCACATTCTCTGTTTCTGTATCAAGTGCGGAGGTTGCTTCATCTAAAATTAAGATTGGTGGATTTTTTAAGAACATTCTTGCAATCGCGACTCTTTGTTTTTGTCCGCCTGAAAGTTTGACGCCTCTTTCTCCAATAATAGTCTCCAAACCTTCTGGTATATTATCAATGACCTGTTCTAAATGTGCCAGTTTAATTGCTTCTTGAATTTCCCTATCGGATGCGCCAAGTTTTCCGTAAGCAATGTTTTCACGAATCGTTCCAGGAAAAAGGAAGACATCTTGTTGAACAATACCGATTTGTTGGCGAAGAGAGGTTAAAGTCATTTCTTTAACACTTAATCCATCAATCGTGATTTTTCCACTATCAATATCATAAAAACGTGGTAGGAGGTGACAAAGCGTTGTTTTTCCAGCGCCACTTGGTCCGACAAAAGCCACAATTTCACCTGCTTTAATATCTAAAGATAAATCTTTGATTACTTGTGTCCCATCACTATAACTAAAAGAAATATGATCATATTTAATATTACCATTTAAATGATTGACAACGACAGCGTCAGGTGCGTTTTTAATCGTAATTTCTTTATCAAGTTCTTCAGTGAAACGTTTAAATCCAGCAAACCCTTTAGGATAACTTTCGATCATTACGTTAATTTTTTCGATGGGGCGTGCAAAGACATTAGACAGAAGAATAAAGCCAACAAAATTACCTTCTGTGATATCGCCTTTAATTGTATAATAGGCTCCAAATAATAAAGCAAATAAACTAATCAGACGAATTAAAAAATAGTTGTAAGAAGAGCTAATGGCCATTGTTTTGTAAAAAGCGAGTTTTGACCGACGATAGAGCTGATTTAACCCGCTAAATTTAGTGTTTTCAAATTCTTCATTAGCAAAGGCTTGTGTGACTCTAATTCCACTAACGCTCGCTTCAATTCCAGAGTTAAATTCGCCCAGGTTTTCAAAAATCGTTGTATTGACTTTCGTCATTTTTTTATTGAAAAAGACCATAGCAATTGTGATAAAAGGAACCATAATGGCTGTAATAATGGCCAATTGTGGATGAATATTATACATCAAAATAAAAGAACCAACGAGTGTCATCACAGTGATAAAAATATCTTCAGGACCATGATGAGCAAGTTCGGAAATTTCAAATAAATCGGTCGTTAATCGGGTCATTAACTTTCCTGTTTTTTGATTATCGTAATACTCAAAGGGCTGTTTTTGAAGATGTTGGAACAAGTCATCACGCATATCTGTTTCGATGTTGACGCCTAGCTTGTGCCCGAAGAAAACAACAACATATTGAAGCGCAGTATTAATTATATAAAAACCAAACAAAGCAGCACAGACCACTAAAATCAATTTTAGATTTCGGCTGGGCATGATATCATCAATTACTCGATTGACAATGATAGGAAAACTTAACTCTAAAATGGCGGCGATGGTCGCACAACCAAAATCTAATAAAAATAGCGACTTATAAGGTCGATAATAGCTAAAAAAACGTTTTAACATAAAACTCCTCCAATAAAATTTCTTAATCTTTAGTTAAAGACTAACTATACCATAATTTAAAATACTTTAAATGTAAACTTGGTCAGAGAAGTCTTTCTTTATTTAATCAAAAAATTGTTAAATACTTATTTTAATAGTAGGAATAGTTCTACCTAAATTTTTATATTAATGTATAATGACTAGTGGAAGAGGAGTCAAATGATGAAAGAAATTAAACAACTATTAGAAGAAAAATTTGGTTATCAAACATTTAGAAAAGGTCAAGAAGAAATTATAAATCGGATTATGCTGAAGCAAGATGTTTTAGGTATCATGCCGACAGGTGGAGGCAAATCGATTTGCTATCAGCTTCCAGCACTTGTTTTGGAAGGTTTAACATTGGTTATTTCACCATTAATTTCATTGATGAAAGATCAAGTCGATAGTTTGAATGATATGGGGATTTCAGCGACTTTTATCAATAGTACTTTGAGATATGAAGATATTCAGCATCGGTTAGGTCAGGCAGCACGTGGTGATATAAAATTACTCTATGTTGCACCAGAACGATTAGCATCCGCCGATTTTTTAGAATTATTACGTCACGTGACGGTTGATTTAATAGCGATTGATGAAGCTCACTGTATCTCTCAATGGGGACATGATTTTAGACCTAGTTATTTAGATTTAGCAAAGACGTTACAATCCTTTAATGTTCGTCCCGCGATTGTTGCTCTAACAGCAACTGCGACGCCAGAAGTTGCTGATGATATTTGCCAACTACTTTCGATTCCAAAAGAGAATCAAATCAAAACCGGATTTGCTCGGGAAAATTTAGCTTTTCAAGTGATTAAAGATCAAAAAGATAACTATTTGTTAGAATTTTTAAAGATGAACAAGAAGCAATCGGGTATTATTTATGCGAGTACACGTAAAGAGGTTGAACGGATCTATCGCTTGATCTCACATATAGGAATTCAAGTGGGGAAATATCATGGTGGCTTGTCGGAACAAGAGCGAACTAGTAGTCAAGAAGCTTTTACGTATGACCGAATTCAAGTCATGGTAGCAACCAATGCATTTGGAATGGGCATCAATAAGAGTAACGTTCGTTTTGTTGTTCATGCTCAAATGCCCGGCAATTTAGAATCGTATTATCAAGAAGCAGGACGGGCGGGCCGAGACGGACTCCCAAGTGAAGCGGTGCTCCTCTATAGTGCGCAGGATAGTCAAATTCATCAGTATTTTATTGAGCAATCTGAAGCTAGTCTAGATTATCAGCAAAGTGAATATTTAAAGTTAAGAGAAATGAATCAATACGCGCATACGCAAATGTGTTTACAATGTTATATCTTACGTTATTTTGGAGAAAAAGGAACGGATTGTGGCCGTTGTAGTAATTGTTTGGATGATCGAGAGTCTGTTGATATTACGTTAGAGACTCAAAAAATTTTATCTTGTGTTAAACGAATGGATGAAAAATTTGGTAAAGCTTTGATTGGTAAAGTTTTAACGGGTTCGAATGATCAAAAAATCAAACAATGGCGGTTTGATCAATTGTCAACGTATGGATTAATGAAAGAATGGACACAAAAAGAAGTCGTCCAGTTAATTGATTATTTAACAGCAGAACAATATTTGGTCCCCACGCAGGGACAATATCCAGTATTAACGATTTCACCCCTAGGTATCGATGTTTTATTAGGTAAGAAAAAAGTTTTTAGAAAACAATTAGTTGTTAGACAGTTGGAGGTTGATGATAAACTTCTTCTGAAGATGAAAACATTACGGACTGATTTAGCATCGGAACAAAATTTACCACCTTATGTTGTGTTTTCAGACAAAACTTTGCAAGAGTTTGCGGAAAAGCAACCCCAAACCCCCTTAGAATTCTTACAAATTAAAGGAGTGGGGCAAAATAAACTCGATAAATATGGCGAAGCTTTCATGCAATTGATTAAAGAAAGTTTTTAATTTTAACTAAATACAATAATGAAATCAATTCTTAGATTAAAGGATTGATTTTTTTGATTCTAATGGAAAAAAACAGGGGCAACGCTGTCTTTTCAAGGTTAATTTTTAATAAAAAAATAATGAACAATATTAATTTTATTACATTTTTATATTTTATTTAATGAAAACTATTCTAATTCTTACTAAAACCTCATCTTTGATTTTTTTTATTATAAATAATGAAATTAGTTTACATAAAACATATAACACAACATATGTTCATTGTTTTTTACCTATATATAAAGGATGTTAACATAAAAGTGAAACAGTTAATTCATCTGTTTTTCTATTTGTTTTTTTTATGAACAAAATAACACGAAATAAAACAAAAAATTTCATTGACTAAACTATATTTCAGTGATAATTTTAGGTTGTAAGATTTAAGTATCATTCACGTGAAAAGACTTAAACGAAAATATGATTTTATTGGGGGAATTTTTCTTGAAAACATTATTAGGTATCGGAATGCTCTTATTAGTATTAGTAGGTATGTCATTGTTTGCATTTAAAGCACCAAAAGGACAAAAGGCATTGGGCGCTTTATCTGGCGCAGCATGTGCAACGTTTTTACCAGAAGCATTTTTACATTACGCGATTGGTGACGTTTTTCATATTGAGTTTATTTCAAAGATAGGTGCGACAATGGGAGGACTTGGTGGTCTAGCTGTTGGTATTTTAGTACCACTTGCATTTGGTATAAGTCCTGTATTTGCAGTCATCACTGGTGTTGCTTTATATGATTTCAAATTACTACCAGCATTCGTTGCTGCTTACTTAGTTTCATTTTTAACAGTTCAACTACAAAAAAGAATTCCAGAAGGTATTGATTTAATTGTAATTATTTTGATTGTACCTGCTTTAAGCTACTTAGTCGCTCAATTGACAGCACCAGTTGTTTTAGGTGTTTTAGGAACCATTGGCGGAACTATCTTAAGTGCAGTCGACGGTAATCCATATGTTATGGGGGCCGTTCTTGGTGGTATTATTCCAATTGTTGGTATGACACCATTAAGTTCAATGGTTTTAACAGCCTTAATTGGTTTAACGGGTGTTCCGATGGCCATAGGTGCGATTGGTTGTTATGGTAGTTCAATCTTAAATGGAATGCTTTTCAAGAAAATGCAATTTGGTGATGATACAACAGCTTTAGCTGTTGCGATTGAACCCTTAACTCAAGTCGATGTCATTAGTTCAAACCCCGTTCCAATTTATGTAACAAATGCTGTTGCTGGTATTATCAATGGGATGATTATTACTTATTTCGGTTTACAAATTCCTGTTACAGGTATGGCTACTCCGTGGGCTGGTCTTTTAGTAACACTTGGAAACAATCCTCTAAGTCGTACGATACCAGCAGTTATTATTGTAACAGTCGTTAGTCTTCTAGTCGGTTATTTAGGATCATTAGTCTTTAAAAATTATAAGAAAATTTTAGTTAGTGAAATAAGAAAAACAACAACAGTATAGGAGGGGAATGAAAATGATGAATACAATTAAATTACCCACAGAAAAGAAAGAAAAAAAAGTAACAAATTATAAAAGCTGTTTTGATGTGATTGGACCAATTATGATTGGTCCATCTAGTTCTCATACAGCTGGTGCGATTGAAATTGGCAAACTAGCTAATAAATTATTTCAAGGTAAACCTAAAAAAGTACTCGTAAAATATTATGAATCTTTTGCAGAAACCCATAAAGGACATGGAACAGATTATGCAATTGCCAGCGGTATTCTAGGTTTTGCTGCCGATGACTCACGTGTTCCGGATGCGTTGGAAATTGCTAAAAAAGAAGGGATTGACATTGAATTTCTAGAAATGCCTGGTGATAGTCCAGTTAATCATGCCAATACAGCTTGTATTACAGCCAGTGATGATGATAAAGAAATTCATGTAACCGGAATATCTGTTGGTGGGGGTACAATTGAAGTTAAGTATATTGAAATAAATAATTTTGTTTTAGAACCTCAAGGGACATTGCCTGTTTTGCTAGTTGAAACTGAGAATGAAATATTGAAGAAAAATATTGAAAATATTTTAGCTGAAAATAAAATAAAGATTAATCAAACAACAAAATATCAAAATGATCAAGTCTTTTTATATCAATTTGATTTAGATTCGCGTCCATCTGAAGCTTTAAAAGAAAAATTGTTTTCTTTTAAAGATGAAGCTGAAATTATTGTACTGTAAGGGGAGAAGAAAATATGTTTAACTCGATCGCAGAATTTACGGAAGAAGCAAATAAAACGGGGAAAAGTTTATCTGATTTAATGATTGAACAAGAAATGGCGTTTTCTCAAACAAGCTTTGATGAAGTTTGGGAAAAAATGGAAAAAAACTTAGTAACGATGGAAAATGCTGCCGCGAAATCAATTGAAGGTGATGGTGTCTTTTCACCCACTGGTTTAACAGGTGGGGATGCGGTTAAAATTCAAAAATATCGTGCAGCTGGTAAAACTCTTTCTGGTGATAGAATGATGAAGGGGGTTCAAGACGCACTTGGAACGAATGAAGTTAATGCCTCAATGGGTGTGATTTGTGCCACTCCAACTGCAGGTGCGAGCGGAACTTTACCGGGAGTTCTATTTTCGATTGATAAAACATTACATTTATCAAGAGAACAAAAAATACGTTTCTTATTCACTTCAGCTTTATTTGGGATGGTTGTTGCAAACAATGCCATGATTGCTGGTGCAATGGGAGGTTGTCAAGCAGAAGTCGGTAGTGCCTCTGCAATGGCTGCCGCAGCTGCTGTCGAAGCTTCTGGTGGAACGCCGGATCAATCTTCTTATGCTTTTGGTATCGCATTAGGAAATCTCTTAGGATTAGTTTGTGACCCTGTGGCAGGTTTAGTAGAAATTCCATGTGTTAAACGTAATGCGATTGGTGCAGGAAATGCTTTAATCGCCGCTGACATGGCCTTAGCTGGAATCGATAATAAAATACCAGCGGATGAAGTCGTCGAAGCGATGCGTAAAGTAGGACGAAATATGCCTCGTGAATTACGTGAAACAGGTCTAGGTGGTATTGCGGGGACTCCAACGGGTGAAAATATTAAATTTAAAATTTTTGGTCAAACTTTAAAAGTATAACAACTAAAGAAAGGTTGAGTTATCACTTAACTCAACCTTTTTAATCATTTTTTAGTTTTTAGTTTTCTGAGGTGCATATAAACCGTATTTTTTGAAATACCTAGAGTATCCGCCGCTTGAATAACACCATCTTTTAAATTAAAAATACCTTTATCATTTAGATTTTTGATAATTTCTTTGTTTTTATTTTGTTGACTAATAGCACTATTTTGAAAAATCTCTTGTTGAACACGTTTAACGGTTCGACAGATTAGTTCTTCTGACGTATCAGAGTAAGTTTCAGTAATGGGCTGATTTTCAATCATCATCTGATCAAGTGGTGATAATTTTTTGAGCATCATTTCGATGGTAGTATTCATGTAAAAATTCATACAAATCAAACCAATAATGCGATCGTTTTCTCCTTTAACCGGTATGGTACAAGATTTCATGCGGGTTCCTGACTGATTGATATTGAAATAAGTCAGTGGTGGCTCTGTGCCCTCTGTATTTAGTGTTTCTAACATAGAAAGAGCTAAATCAGTAATCGGACTTCCCACTTTTCTGTTTGAATAGTCACTATTGTAGATATTAATAACAGACTGGTCAAGGTTTTCTAAGCTGTGAAGAATGATTTCATAACCATCTCCAAGGTAATTCCCAAGGTGATCAATAAGTGTATTGTATGAATTTAGAATGATTTTATCGGTTTCAGTTAGTATTAAATAGTTTTCACTCATGACGAGGCTCCTTTTAGTCTTGATAATGCTTAATTATAACATTATTTAAAGATAATTCAATCAAAATGAGTGAAAAAAATTTCACTATAGAGAGCGTAAACATGAAATAAAATTCACTATAAGTGTCAGAAGTTTAAAATTAACGGGTTTAATATTATTCTGACTCTCAGAATAATTTATTATAAAAAAATGGAAAGGGATGTTATTAATGTTAGATTTAAAATTAATTAGAAGTAATCCTGAAAAAATGATTCAAGTATTGGAAACAAGAGGTGTTGACAAAGAAAGTGTTGTTACCTTACTTTCTTTAGATGAAAAACGTCGAGCACTTTTACCAGTGGTAGAACAACTTAAGCAAAAAAGAAATGAACTATCTGATCAAACTGCTGAACTTAAAAAAAATAAGCAAAGTATCGATCAAAATATTATCGATAATAAAAAAGTGAATGCAGAAATCAAAGACAAAGAAAGTATTTTAAAAGAAATTGACAGTAAATTATATGAAATTGCCGTTTCTTTACCAAATGTTCCTGGCGAAGGTGTTCCTGTCGGTGAAGATGAAGAAGAAAATATTGAAATCCATCGTTGGAATGAACAAACAAAATTTAATTTCACACCAAAACCTCATTGGGAAGTTGGTGAAAATTTAGGTATTTTAGATTTTGAACGTGGAGCTAAAGTAACAGGGAGTCGTTTCTTGTTTTATAAAGGATTAGGTGCTCGCTTAGAACGGGCCGTTTATAACTTTATGTTGGATGTCCACGTTAATGATCATGGGTATACTGAAATGGTTACTCCTTACTTAGTTAATAGTCAATCAATGTTTGGAACCGGTCAATTTCCTAAGTTTAAAGAAGATGTTTTCCAAGTTCAAAATTCTGATTACACCCTAATACCAACGTCTGAAGTTCCTTTAACTAACTACCATAGTAATGAAATTTTAAAAGAAGCAGATTTGCCAATGTATTATACTGCGTTAAGCCCATGTTTTCGTTCAGAAGCAGGTAGTGCGGGTCGAGACACAAGAGGCCTAATTCGTTTGCATCAATTTCATAAAGTGGAAATGGTTAAGTTTTCAACACAAGAAGATTCATATGAAGAATTACGTAAATTGACTAAAAATGGAGAAGATATTCTAGAACGTTTGAATTTACCTTATCGTACGATTGTCTTATGTACGGGTGATATGGGCTTCTCAGCTGCAATGACAAATGATATTGAAGTTTGGATGCCAGCTCAGGATACTTATCGTGAAATTAGTTCTTGTTCTAACTGTGAAAGTTTCCAAGCGAGAAGAGCAAAAATTAGATATAAAACAGCCGATGGCGTGACTAAATTTGCTCATACGCTTAATGGTTCTGGTCTTGCAGTAGGTCGTACAGTAGCGGCTATCTTAGAAAATTATCAAAATGCCGATGGTTCAGTTACGATACCAGAAGCTCTTGTTTCATATATGGGTGGCGTGACTGTCATTAAATAGATTTAAAAGCAGAGTTTAAAAACTCTGCTTTTTTGACGTTATTTTTATTAGGAAAACAAACCAGTTTTTTAGCTTTAAAGTTAACTTCGCGTTATACTATTAAAGATAACTGTTCAATTTAAGGAGAAGAGAATGAAGAAAACAATTGGAGTTTATGCTCATGTTGATGCGGGAAAAACCACTTTTTGTGAAGCGCTATTACATGAGTGTGATGCGATTAAAAAAAGAGGACGAGTAGACAATCAAGACACAGTGATGGACTATCATCAGATTGAAAAACGTAGAGGTATTACGGTTTTTAGTGATACTGCTCACTTTATGTATCAGCAGCAATCGTATCAACTGTTAGATACACCAGGACATGCTGATTTAGTGACTGAAATGGAACAAACCTTACCATTAATTGATGTCGCTATTTTAATTATTAATAGTAGTGATGGTGTGCAAGGCCATACTTTAACGCTCTATCGTTTATTACAGAAACATAAAATTCCGATTTATTTCTTTATTAATAAACTAGACAATCTAACCGGTGACTTAACAGCTAGTTTAGATAGTCTAAAGCAATTCATCAGTCCTGCGATTTATTATCTTCATTCGCCAGTCGATTTGAAATCGAATGAGTTTATTGAATGGTTGTGTAATTTTGATGAGCACTTCATGGAGGCTTATTTTGAAAATTGTATAACCTCTGAATTAGTGAGAAAAACATGTCAAAAACTAATCGCCGAACAGAAAATTTACTTAGCATTAGGTGGTAGTGCTTTAAAACAAACGGGTGTCATTGAGCTGATGGAAGTTTTAGATGGAACAATACTCAAAAAAACATCTAGCCCTGATAAAGATTTTGGAGGTTATGTTTACAAAGTTATTTTTGATGAAAAAAAAGAACGAGTTACTTTGCTTAAAGTAATGTCTGGAGAACTAAAAATAAAACAAGCCTTATCATTTGGAGAAAGCATAGAAAAAATTAATGATATTAGAGTTTACTCTGGTCTTAGGTATCAAAGTAAGAACAGTGCTAAAGCTGGAGATATTGTTGGGGTAACCGGTCTTAAATCCACGCATTTAGGAATGGGAATTGGAGAGTATCGATCCGATTTTATCCCTAATCATTTACCAATGATGCGTGTGACCTTAAAAGGGACTCAAGATTTTGATCCAGTTTTTTATCAAAACTTAAACCATTTAGAAGATCAAATCCCATTATTAACATTTGACTATCCCTCTGATTCTAAAAATAGAGTTTACGTTAGTTTTATGGGGAAAATTCAATTAGAGATTTTCCAAGAGATACTGGAAGATGTTTATCATTCTGATGTATCCTTTGAAGATTACACAATATTATATCGAGAAACAATTGCCAATTCTGTCATCGGTTTGGGACATTATGAACCTCTCGGACATTATGCCCATATCAAATTAAAGATAGAACCCTCTCAAACAGAAGGACTTACTTTTTCAAGTGATGTCCATATAGAACAACTATCGAAGCAAACTCAAAATATAATTGAAGCCAGTCTTTTTTCACGAGTACAAAAAGGTGTCTTAACTGGCTCGCCTATAACTAAAGTCCATATCACTCTTTTAGAAGGAAAGGTGAGCATGATTCATACCAGTAAAGGAGATACTCGTGAAGCGACTTGGCGAGCGATTCGTCAGGGGTTAGAACAAGCAGTAACTATCTTGTTAGAACCGTGGTATTCTTTTGAAATTATTGCAAACCTCGATTATATGGGGAATATTTTATCCGATTTGCAACGTTTAAATTGTCGGTTTCTGCCTCCAGAAATAAAAGAAATGATTTGTATTATTAAAGGAGAAGGACCAGTTAGTAAACTAGTTGATTACCCAGAAGAATTAGCTTCTTTAACTAAAGGGAAAGGGAGCGTTCACTTTGAATTTTATGATTATTTGCCTTGTTTAGCGACGAGTGAAGTGGTTAAAAAAATAGGTTATCAAAAAGAACGTGATTTAGACTATCCTTCAAGTTCTATTTTATTTAAAAAAGGAGCAGGTTACGAAGTCAAATGGTTTGAAATGTCAGAGCATTATGGAGATTGAAAAACGACCTAAAACCAAATGTATCAGGTTTTAGGTCGTTTTAAGTTTATTGAAAACCATTAATAAATTGACGGGTTCGTTCATGTTCTGGTGCTTCAAAAATTTTAGTGGGCGAGCCAGATTCAAGGATAGTCCCTTTATCAAGGAAAATGATTTGGTCTGAAACTTGACGCGCAAAATTCATTTCATGTGTGACTAAAATAAGGGTTGTTTCTTGATGTGCAATTTGTTTAATTAAATCTAAAATACCTGCGACCATTTCAGGATCGAGTGCTGAGGTTGGTTCATCGAAAAGAATAATATCAGGTTGGATAGCTAAAGCTCTAGCAATACCAACACGTTGTTGTTGTCCTCCAGATAACTGAGTAGGATAGTAATCCATTCGTTGTTCCATCCCTACTAGTGTCAGATAGTGTTCAGCTTGTGTCATCGCTTCTTCTTTAGTAAGTTTTTGAACTTGTGTTAAAGCTTCCATTACATTTTCTTTCGCTGTCTTTCTTGAAAATAACGCATAATTTTGGAAAACCATCGCTGTTTGTTGTCTAATTTTTAGAATTTCTTTTTTGGTGATCGTTTCTACATTAAGTTCAGTACCATTGAATACCATACTCCCTGAATCAGCCGGTTCTAAGAAATTAATCGAACGAAGCAAAGTTGATTTACCAGAACCACTTGACCCAATAATACTTAAAACGTCACCTGTTCCGATTTCTAAGTTTATATTTTTTAAAACGGTGTTTTCTTTAAATGATTTAGACCAATTTGACAATTTTAACATGTGTATCATCCTTTCAGTTTGTTGATAGTCCTTTGGTTAATCGTTTTTCAAGCTTGCTTGAAAGTTGTTCAATCAAAATACAGAATATCCAGTAAATTAAAGCAACTCCAATATAAGCTTCAAAAAAGCGCAGGTTTGCTCCACCAATAATCCGAGCTTGTCCCATGATTTCAATAACGGTGACGGTAAAGGCTAAAGAAGTCCCTTTTAATAGAGCAATAATACTATTAGCTAAACTTGGTACTGCCACAATTAAAGCTGAAGGGAGTATAATTCGACGAAGGATCTGTGAGTTTTTCATCCCAATAGAACGTGCGGCTTCTATTTCTTTTTTATCAACAGATAAAATAGCGGCTCTGAAAGTCTCTGAAGTATAAGCGGCTTCATTAAGGCCTAAAGCAATAAAAACATACAGAATAGCCGGAATATTATTAACATTGATATTGAAGTTAAAACGTTGATTTAGAGCTTCCATGACAAGTGGAAAACCATAGAAAGCTAAAAATAGTTGGATTAATTGTGGTGTTCCGCGCATAAAAGAAACAAATAAGGTTAATATTTGCGATAAAACAGGAACCTTTTTTATTTTTACTAAAGCGATTAAAAAACCAAGAGTTAAGCCTAGTAGTGCAGAAACGATGGTTATCAATAATGTGATAGGAAGTTTTGGCAATAAATCCTTAATGATGGTTGGTATTATTTCAGGCGCAAAGAGTTTACCATCTGTTTTTGTTCGATTACTGTCTTTAACTTTTGCTGTTTCCTTCATCATTTCTTTTTCTGCTTGCTCATTTTGGACAATTAAATCTTGAGTTAATTGAGTATTGTCCTCGTCTAAGAA
The DNA here is from genome assembly GCF_052102835.1 of Vagococcus sp. NCBI lineage: Bacteria > Bacillati > Bacillota > Bacilli > Lactobacillales > Enterococcaceae > Vagococcus > Vagococcus sp. The sequence continues at coordinate 146,293 of NZ_JBQEIL010000006.1, read as the reverse complement.
ATCCATACTCAACTGTTTTAAAGTTCCATCTTGTCTAAATTCTTCGATAACTTGATCCATTCGATTTCTCAACTCCAAGTCATCTTTACGAAAAATAAAATAGGAACCTGGCGGTCTGATTGCTGCTTCTTCTTTGATCGGGTGTGATTGCAGGTCGATACCAAATGTTTTTTTTACATCATTTAAGTAAGTTGTAGCATAAATCGTGGCATCAAATTTACCAGTATGAACATCTCGAATGATTTGGGATGGGTCTGAGTCAACATATTTAATAGTAACGGCTTCTTTGGGATTTTCCTTATTCCAAGCTTCTAAAAATTGCGATTGTGGAGAAGAAGGGACAACACCAATACTTTTACCTTTCAAGTCCCCGATGGTCAAATTTTTAGGTTGCCCTGTTTGAGTGATTAAAACATTGTGAGTAATGATATATGGATGTTTTGAAAAAAGGTATTTTTCACGACGTTCTTTTCCTTCCCCTAAGTTATTAGCGACTAAATCAAATTTATTAGAATCTAAACCTGCGAATAAAGAGGCGAATTCAGTGATTTCAAACTTAAATTCGATATCGTCTAATTGATTTTCCATTTTTTTTAGTAACTCAATTTCGAAACCTGTTAATTGTTTTTGTGTATCAAAATAATTCATTGGTTTGGTTTGACCAGAAGTTCCGACAGTAATTACTTGTTTTTCTTTAGCTAAGACACTTGTTTTATTAGAAAAAAGAGTCCAATTCATTCCTATAAAAGCAATGACTAAAAATAATAATTTAAAACTATTTTTTGTTTTTTTCATTTTATTTTCTCCTTATAATCAAAATAAAAAACGACGGCATTAGATTAAATAAAAATCTAATGCCGTCGTTTTAACGTTTAGGGTATAGAAAAAAGATATCAATCTCAATATTCTCATCGCCTACATTAGATTCAAGTGATCTATGTAGGCATCAAAAACTAAGCTCCTCATAGACACAAACATACGTGTTTGCATCTATGTGAAATGCAAACACTATCTATAAACAGCGTAATAGTAAGTTGAAGTTTTTAATTGGATTGACATCATTTTTTCCTCCCTCATTCAATTTGATGTTTCTCATGTTACACACAGTTCTTTGCTTTGTCAACTCTTTTTTTAGTAACCTAGAAAAGAGGATGGTCGAGGGAAATAACACTCATGAAAAAGAACGATTACTATTTTATGTTTGTTGTTATTTTATATAAAAGATAAATACATATCGGATAATGAGGCTTAAATTTTTGAAATTTTAAACTTCATTTTTTCTTAAACGTTTATTGAAAAAATGTTATCTACTATTTGTTTTTATTTAAAATATAAAGCGAATTGAAATAAGATACTTTTACAGTTAAATCAATGCTTTTTAAAACTTTTTTCTCATCAAATTGTGCTTGAAAGACATTTTTTTTCTGTTATAATTTAGAACGTGCGGTAAACATTACAAACGTTCTTAAAAAAAAGAAACATAAAAAAGTAAGGGGAGATAAAAATGGGAGGAATTTTTTTAAAGTATGGATTAACAATGATAATCTATATTGTTATTTTAATGTTCATTGTCGAGGTGATGCGGAAAAATTATCGATTTTCAAGTTGGTTTTGGCTAGGCACACTATTAACTTTTCCGTTGTGGATTATGAGTGGGGGAATAACAGGATGGTTTCGTTGGGTTAAGATTTTGAGTGTCATTCTACCAACCATCATTTTAGGTTTTTCTAGAGTAGCAAATGCAGATCATAATGTTGGAAAAGTATGGGATTTTTTACGTGGAAATTGGATGTTGTGGTTCTTATACGGCATTTTATTTTTAAATATTACTGAAGCAACGATAAAAGATTTACAGATGGGAAATTATTATAACGCGTTAGCTGGACTTATATTATGTATTACGATACCTTATGCACCGAAATATTGGAAGATTGAAAACTCTCCAAATGGTGATTTATTAGTTTACACCACAATCATGTGGAACTTTTTATATACGACTTGGAATATGGCTTTTGTTTACGCTGAAGGAGCAACTTTCTTTGCCAGTTCGATTTGTATTTTACTAGCAGCTGAAATTTATCCTCTCATTAAAAAAAGACCTGAATTGTATGTCATTGCTCGAGTGTATACTTTAGCAACTCATCTCTTGGTCCGCGCAATTGTGCCTGAATTATTTCCTAAAATCATGAATTCAAGTACTTGGTATCATCCCGAATTTATGAAGTACTGGGGAATAATTAATGCGATTATCGCTATTCCTTTTGTATTTTGGTATACTTGGCAATTACACACGGGAAAAGCAGAGTACTCATTTAAAAGATTAAAAGGTTAAAATAAAAACTTGTAAATCACTCAAAAATAAATGAGGGATTTACAAGTTTTTTATTAATTAATTTCACTGGCCCATTGATTTAATTTTTCAATCGTTTTCACAATATCAGTTTCAGTTGTTAAAGGAGAAAGGGTACACATTCTTAACACTGTTTTTCCAGCTAATTTTGTAGTTAAAACTTGAGCATAGCCAGAATGTGTCATTTTTTCTGATAATTGTGTGTTTATTTTATTTAATTCAGCATCAGTGAACTTAGGATTATTGTAACGCCAATTAATTATAGCAGTTTGTGCTGGTGTCATAATTTCCCAATGTTTCGTTTGACGAATTTGGGTCTCAGTAAATTCTGCTAAAGCAATACCGTAATCAATTTGTTCGCTAATTTTTTTGGTACCCAGTGTTTGAAGGGTCAACCAAAGTTTTATTCCACGTGCTGGACGTGATAACTCAATACCTAAATCCCAAAAGTCAGTTCGATCTGCTTGATGCGCATCTTCTAGGTACTCAGGTCGATTGCTAAAACTATTTAATAGTGTAGAGCGGTGTTTAACAAGTAACATTGCACAAGAATAAGTTTGAAAAAGCCATTTATGTGCATCCCAAGTAATACTATCTGCTAATTCAATTCCTTTAAGCTGGTTTTTATGTGTTTTTGATAAAAGTAGTGAGGCACCAAAAGCACCATCAATATGTAACCAAAGATTATGGCGTTGACTAACTTCAGCTAATTTTTCAATGGGGTCAATTACTCCGGCATTTGTTGTCCCTGCTGTTGCCATAACTAAAAATGGTTTGAACCCTTTTTCTTGATCAATTTCAATTTGTCTTTCTAAATCATCGTAAGAAATTTTTAAATCGGCGGTTGTTTCTAAACGATGAATTCTCTCTTCTGGGATACCGATAATATGTAATGCTTTATTAACACTATGATGAGCCTGGTTAGAAATATAAGCGACCCCTTTGGAGATATCATCTGGCTTTAATTTATTATCTCTTGCTGCAATGGCCGCGGTTAAATTAGCAATAGAGCCTCCTGAGACAAAGATACCACTAGCATCATCGGAATAACCAGCTTGTTCACAAAGCCAGTTGATTAATGAATGTTCAATACACGCTGTACCAGAACTAGGGTACCAACCACTAGCGTTTGGATTGTAGAATAAATTGATTAAATCCCCTAATTTAGAAACCTCTTCAATCGGTGCAGGTATGAATGCAAAATTACGTGGATGTTCACCGATACTTCGATTTGGATAAACTTCTTTTCTTAAAATATGAACCATCTCTTCAACGGATTGACCGTCCTCAGGAATTGGCATCTCTGAAAGGGTTGAAAACTCTTCTTGCTCAATCAGTTGAACAACTGGCAACTCATCATAATTAGTATCTTCCTGGTAAAAATCATCAATAAATTGTTTCATATGTTCTTTCATTTCCATTATAAACTCCCCCTTAAAACTATTGATACTCACTGTTTAATAGTGTAGCATGGATTTGAGATTATAAATATTCAAGTTTTTTATTAAATTGATTAATAATATTAATCTGAAAGGACCAGTGAATGGAATTCAATCAATTAACAACTTTTATTAAAGTCGCTCAACTTTTAAGTTTCTCAAATGCGGGAGAGGCGCTTGGCTATTCTCAATCTGCTGTAAGTGTTCATATTCAACAACTTGAAAAAGAATTAGATGTTGTTTTATTTGAGCGCATCGGCCGAAAAGTTTATCTTTCTGAGGCAGGCAATCTTTTCTTAAATGAAGCGATTGAAATAATTAGTCAGGTAGAGCGGGCCAAAGCAAAACTGAAGGAGCGAGAAACGCCTTCAGGACGATTAAGAATAGGGACCGTTGAATCACTTTCAACAGTTGTTCTCCCCCCTATATTATTAGAGTTTCATAAAAAATATCCACAGGTTAACAGTATCGTAACCAACGGAACGACGACACAATTAGAAAAAAAATTAAAAAATCATCAAATAGATTTGCTTTTAACGTTAGATTATCCAATCTATGGTGGCGACTGGATAAAATGGTTTGAAAAAGAAGAGGAAAGTGTTTTCGTAGGCTCTGAACGGTGCCTGAAAAAACTACCTAAAAAACCAACTTTAGCTGATATCCTATCTGTGCCATTTATCCTAACACAAGGTGGGGCAAGTTATCGAAAAGAGTTAGAAATTATGTTAGCAGTGGAAGAGATGACCGTCCAACCTCAACTAGAAATATCTAATCCTGAAACCATTTTACAACTTTTAAACCAAGGATTTGGTTTATCTTTTTTACCTAAATTTGTAATAGAGCATAACCATCACTTGAATTCACTTCAAACGATAGATTATCCAGTTCCGAGTTCGAATATAAAAATCCAATTGGTACAGCATAAAAATAAGCAAACTACTCAAGCGATGAAATTGTTTATTGATTTGTTTATCGAAAATTATCAAAATAAATAAAAATCAAATAAAAAAAGCAGGTAATCCAAATAATCAGGATACCTACTTTTTTTATTTTTTAAAAAGTTCCAGCAGAAAACAATTGGACACCATAAGTTCTAGAACCTGATTTCTTTGCTGCAAAACCACAAAAGCGATGATTAGGTGTTAAAATATTTTTTTTATGACCAGGTGAATCCATCCAAATTCTAAACAGTTGTTGTGCATCTTCTTTTTGAGAATATCGTGAAGTACTATAGGCAATATTTTCTGATGACGTTAAATAATTGACACCGGGAGTTACTTCATCAAGTATCGTATGATATTCTTTACCGTTTGGTCGAGTATGGTCGAATACTTTTGTGATTTCGTTCGCACGAATTTCAGCTGCTTTTAAAAGAGGCGTACTGAACTGAACTTGACTCAACTTACGTTTTTTTCGCTCATCATTTACCAAACGTAGGAGTTCTTGAGTGAACTCAGTTGGTTTTGTTTCAGAAGCATTGGCATTTGAAGGGATGGTTGCTGAAGCATTAAGATATCCTTGCCATTTTCCTTGATTATCGTACAAAGAATAGTAGGTGGCACCATTGAAAAATTCATAACGGGCACGAACATGTAATGTTTTTCCATATAAACTGGTTGAATTACCACGGCGCTGCCATTTAAAATTATTCCAAACGCCATATCCTTTTTTGTGAATTTTGACATAGCGATTGTCAGAAAAATAGGTTCCTTGATCGGTTGTATTTATCGTTGCTCCAGCATTAAGGTAACCTTTCCAAACTCCTTTTCGATCATAGAGAGAATAGTAGGTGGCTCCGTTGAAGTGCTCGTAACGACCACGTGCTTTTAAAGTTTGACCATATAAATCAGTTGATGACCCTCGATAAGTCCAGTTAAATCCATTATACAAGGACCAGCCCTTCTTATTGATTTTAACTAAACGACCATCCGAAAGATAATGACCTTGGCCGGTAGTGTTTTGTGTGGCAGTTGAATTCAAATAACCAAACCATCTCCCTTGATTATCAAATAGGGAATAGTAAGTCGCGCCATTGCTGAATTCATATCGTCCGCGTGCTTGAAAGGTCTTACCAAACAATGAAGCACTTGAACTACGTTTGACCCAATTAAAATTATTCCAAGTATTGTAATAACGATTCGTTATTTTTACATATCGACCGTCCGCGTAATAAGCCTTAGTATTTTCTTCTTTCTTTTGCTTTTTAACCACTGTGACACTTGATAATTTAGCAGATTTCTGTTTCGGTTGTTCAACATCGTTCACTTCGCTACTACTTGTCGATGCAGTAGTCGTTAAAATATTTTGAGTTGCTGAAGTACCTATTTCTTGGGCTTCATCCGAAACGGTAACGCTCTCATTTGTGCTAGTTTCAATAGTCGTTGAATCCGCGCGGACCACTTCTGAAGAAATCATTCCTAATGATAAACTTAATAAAAACAAACTCCATCTTTTTACACCTTTCATAAAACAGCCTCCAACTTTTTATTTTGAATACATTGTTATTTTATCATGAAAAAATCAGAAAGTAAATACACCTATCGGCGTTATGTGTCAAATAAGTGGAATAAGTTAGGAATTTAAAAAAAGAATTGCAACAACGGATGATAAATAATATAATTATTATTGTAATGTAATTATTCTAATTTAGGTGTTATAGAAAGGGGTTTCGTTTATAAGAATTTCAGTATAAATCATTTTATTTTTTAATTAGCTATTCAAAATAGCTAAAAATAGGAGGGAAAAACATGGATGTCGTACAGACTCTTTTAGCAATTATTCCGATTGTTTGGTTGATTTTATCGTTAGGTGTTTTTAAAATGCGTGGTGATTTAGCGTGTTTAATTGGGTTAGGGATTACTATTATCTTAAGTATTATTAGTTTTAATTTTCCAATATTGAATAGTATGACAGCTGCTCTTGAAGGAATTACAATGGCTGTTTGGCCTATCGTTTATGTTATTGTTTCAGCTGTTTTTATTTATAATGTTAGTAAAGAATCCGGTGGTATGGATACTATTATGAATATGTTAACTTCAATTTCAACGGATTTACGTGTTTTGGTATTGCTTTTGGCGTGGGGATTAGGTGGATTTTTGGAAGCGGTTGCTGGATTTGGTACAGCAGTAGCTATCCCGGCAAGTATTCTTGCGGTTCTCGGCATGTCACCAGTAAAAGCAGCTGTTATTTGTTTAATTGCAAATACTACACCAACAGCTTTCGGTGCCATTGGATTACCTGTTTCTACATTAGCTCAAGTGACAGGATTAGAAGTGAAGCAACTCTCTTACATTGTTTCTTTACAACTTTTTTTACTCATTGTTTTAATCCCTTTTATACTAGTTATGTTGACGGAAAATAAAGGAGTTAAGTCAATGAAAGGTGTTTTTGGAATCACTTTAGTATCAGGGTTGTCTTTTGGGATTCCACAAATTATTGTCTCTAAATATCTAGGTGCTGAGTTGCCATCTATTGTTGGTTCATTGGTCTGTATTGCTTTGACTATTCTTGTTGCTAAAAAAATGTCCCCTATTGGTACCGAGAAAGCACCAACGACAGAAGTCACTTTTGAACAAGGAATTAAAGCTTGGACCCCCTTTATTTTAGTCTTTATTTTAATTATTTTTAGTTCACCTTTGTTTCCAAGCATTTATAAAATATTGAATAGTGTGACAACTCAGATTCCAATTTATACGGGAGAAGGGGCAAAACCTTATACGATTGCTTGGTTAACGACTCCAGGAACTCTAATCTTAATAGCCACTTTTGTTGGCGGACTTGTTCAAGGGTTAAAGCTTAAACAAATTGTCCATATTTTAGTTAAAACGATGAAGCAGATGGGGAAGACAATGATTACTGTAGGATCAATCGTTGGACTTTCAAAAGTGATGGGTTACAGTGGAATGATTGACACGATTGCAGTCACTCTAGTGGCTTTGACAGGTTCTTTCTATCCATTTATCGCGCCAATCATCGGTGCATTAGGTACTTTTATTACGGGAAGTGATACTTCTTCAAATGTTCTTTTCGGAGAATTACAAGTCCAAGCCGCGAATAGTTTAAAAATTGACCCGTATTGGTTAGCCGCAGCAAATATGGCTGGTGCTACAGCAGGTAAGATGATTTCACCACAAAGTATTGCTGTTGCTACGGGAGCGACAGGTTTGGTTGGTGAAGAAGGCAATATCTTAAAACAAGCGATGAAATACTGTGCTATTTATATTTTGATTATTTGTGTTGTTGTTTTTGGCTTAGGCAAAGTTTTTCAATTTATTTAAAAAAATCAGCAAGAGTGTTGAAACTAACTTGTTTCAACACTCTTAGTCTATTTTATTCATTAATCTCTTATAATAGCTAAAAAAGGAATGGATTGATAATAAAATAATTGTATTTAAAGATTTAATGCTTGCCACGAGGTTTGAAAAAAATGAGCCTGTGCCTCTATTATATTTATTGGATATAGATAGATTAATGTTTTTTTATTTAATTAAAGGGTGGTATAATTAAAGTAGCTACATCCTTATCATTACTTTGAGGAGTAGGTATTAAAAAGGAGGTCTTTCAAATGGAAGAAATGGTATTCTTTAATTTAGGAAATGCAATTGCATCAAAGTTTGATCCAAAAGAATTAATGCGTGAAGCACAAGTGGTCAAAGATAATAGAAAACCATTAGGTAAATTGGTTATTGTTGAAGATAAAACTAGCGGACAGCATGTTCTTTTTGAACTAGCAGATCAAGAGGTAAAATCAAAAGAAACAAAATCATTTGTTGTGAAACAAGTCATTGATTAGTTAAAAATTTTATCGTTGGCTTGATAGTGATCCAAAACTTGTTTTTCGGGTCACTATCACGCTATTTTAAGGAAGAAGGTGTCCTTGTTGAAAGACTTACAAAAAGATTGGGCATATCATAAGTATTGGGTGATGGCTCATTCTCAAGAAGCATACCAAAACATTCGTTTGCTTTTTAAAGGAAATGATTGGAACAGTAAAAAAGAAAGAGCATATCATTTCTTTTTAGAGGAAGCTAAAAAAAAGGAACCTACGAAAGCGACATTGACTAACGCATACCAACATATTTGGGGATACTTCAAAAAAATATCAACCGTTCAAGAAAAACAAGAATATCTTAACTATTTAGAAAATATCTCGACTCAAAGTGAAGAATTTCTTTTGTTTTTAATCAATTTAAGTAAAAAATATCAAGTGACTTATCTTTTGAATTCACGAATTATTCAGGATGGTTTAACTTGATTAGTAAAAATGAAAAAAGTTCTTTTCATTGACTGGTTTGGCGAGTATAATGAACAAGGATATTTTTAAAAATTGGAAAGCGAAGTGAAGACATGGGACGTAAATGGGCTAATATTGTTGAGAAAAAAACAGCAAAAGATGCTAATAACAGCCGAATCTATGCAAAATTTGGAATAGAAATTTATGCGGCAGCAAAATCTGGTGAACCGGATCCCCACGCTAATCAAAAGCTACGTTTCGTTATCGAACGAGCAAAAACGTATAACGTACCGAAACATATTATTGATCGCGCGATTGAAAAAGCAAAAGGTGCAGGTGATGAAACTTATTCAGAATTACGTTATGAAGGATTTGGGCCAAATGGTTCAATGGTTATTGTCGATACATTAACAAATAACGTGAATCGAACGGTTGCAGAGGTCCGTTCTTCTTTTGGTAAAAATGGTGGAAATATGGGTGTATCGGGTGCGGTAGCTTATATGTTTGACAATACTGCAATCTTTGGATTCGAAGGAAACGATGCAGATGATATCTTAGAATATTTAATGGATCAAGAGATTGATGTTCGAGATGTCTTCTCTGAAAACGATCAAATTATTGTTTATGGTGAAGCTAGTGATTTTCATATCATCCAAGAGACACTAAAAGAAAAGGGAGTCGAAGCGTTTAGTGTTGCTGAAATTCAAATGTTACCCCAAACGGAAGTAAGTTTGACAGGCGAAGATTTAGAACAATTCGAAAAAATGATAGACGTACTGGATTCTCTAGAAGATGTCCAACATGTGTTTCACAATGTTGCGATTGATTAAAATTAATTTTTATTGGACTAACCAATGTTGAGATGGATGGTTGGTTGAACTCTTAAGCTTAGCGTCAAATGAGGCAGATAGTTATTTTTGAGTTAAAAGGTAAGTCAAGACATATTGTTCTTTCTTTCATTGGTTTTGTAATTTTTAAAACCTAGAATAGAAAGAAGATATGTTTTTTTATATAAAAAATACGAAAATAATAATGACTTGCTTATCATTTTTTATTCCTTTGAAACGGGATGGAAATAGCACAATAATGATGGTCAATATATATATAATATCAGGTGGTTATGTTAAGATTAATTGAAAGTTTATAAAAATAATGATTGTTATTTTTTATGATAATCATTAATAGAGTTCCAAGAAAGCGGGTTTTTAATATGAATAAGAAGTTAAGAATTGCTCTCAGTAGTTTATCAGCTATTTTAGTAATCTCAGGTGGTGCATTTTTTGCCTATACGAAATACCAAGAAAAAGAGAAGGAACAAGTTCTCCAAACGTTTATCAAATCATTTGAAAAAAAAGATTTTAAAGGATTGACTCAAACCTTATCTTCAAAATCGCTAGAGAAACAAAAATTAGACGAAATTGGGATAATTAAAAAGTATGACACTATTTTTAATGGTTTAGAAATTTCTAAAATAAAGGGAAAGATTAAACAATTAGAAAAAAATAAATTTAAACTTTCTTTTAGCATGAACACACCTTTCGGAAAAATAGAAAAGTTGGATTATCAAGGACAGCTTGTAAAAAATAAAAAGAAGTATGAAATTGTCTGGGACTATTCTTTAATTTTTCCGAAGATGACACAAGGTGATAAGGTTTATGGGATTAGCGAACCTGCTAAAAGAGGGGAGATAGTAGATGGCAACGAGCAACCCTTAGCAACGAATCATATTTATCCTCGTTATGGGATGGTTCCTAATCAATTAGGTTCAGGAGAAGACAAGAATAAAAAACTTACGGATATCGGGACTAAATTTGATGTTTCCGTGGATGATTTAAATCAACTTCTTTCTCAAGAGTGGGTCAAAGAAGATAGTTTTGTTCCTATAAAAATCGTTGATTTCAATGAACCAGTAGAGAAATACCAAATGGATGGCGTTGCAAGTCAAGATGTTGAAAAGCGGTATTACCCATTAAAAGAAGCCGCTGCTCAATTGATTGGTTACACTGGAAATGTTACAGCTGAAGAAATCGAGAAAAAACCTGAGCTTTCTAATTTTAAAGAAATAGGTAAAATGGGACTTGAAGCTCAATTTGATAAAGAACTACGTGGGAAAAATGGTGGGAAAATCAACATTCTTAATGAAAAGGATGAATTAAAGGAAGTTTTAATCGAGCAAAAAAAAGAGGACGGAAAAACAATTCAATTGACGCTTGATTCTCAAACTCAAAAAGCAGCTTTTGTAGCACTAGATAATTTGTCGGGTGCTACCGTGGTAACCGATCCTACTAATGGTGATCTTAAAGCGGTCGTTAGTTCTCCTTCTTTTGATCCTAATAAATTTATTTTAGGTCTCAGTCAAAAAGACTACGACGCGTATGCCAAAGATCCACAACATCCTTTTTCTGCTCGTTTTGCAACGGGATATGCCCCAGGGTCTACGTTTAAAACGATTACAGCAGCAATTGGGATAGATGAAAAAGTCACAACACCTGAAAAAACACATGAAATATCAGGTTTAAAATGGCAAAAAGACAGCTCGTGGGGAAATTATAGAGTGACTCGTGTATCTGATGCTGTAACTTCAGTGAACATGGAAACGGCTCTTATCTATTCGGACAATATTTATTTTTCTCAGGAAGCTTTAGAGATGGGAGAAGCTAAATATGTTGCGGGACTTAAAAAATTTCCGTTTGGGAAGAACATGGATGTTCATATTCCAATGACCCCTGCTCAAATTAGTAATGGAAAAATTAAATCAGACATATTATTAGCTGATACGTCTTATGGGCAAGGACAATTATTGATTAATCCTATTCAGCAGGCGGTAATGTACTCGGTCTTTCCTAATAAAGGTCATTTGGTTTATCCACAAATACTTGCTGATAGTAAAATAAAAAAAGAAGATAATGTTATTTCTCCAAAAGCAGCTGAGGAAGTTAGCAAGGCTTTGATCCAAACGGTTGAAAATCCGAATGGAACGGCTCATCTTTTATCAAAGAGTGATTATCGTATTGCAGCTAAAACTGGAACGGCTGAAATTAAAGAAAAGCAAGATATCAAAGGACTGGAGAATAGTTTCATTCTTGCGTTTGATGCTGATGAAGGACGCTTTTTAGTACTCAGTATGATTGAAAATGTACAAGGGACTTCAGCAGTAGAAAAGAACAAAGACTTTATTCAGTCCTTGAAATAATTAATAAAGCTAGTTTTAAGATACTAAACTTGCTTTTTTTGAAATGAAAGGTGCGCAAAAGGATGAATGTGAGATTTTCTCAGATTCATCTTTTTTATATTATTTAATTAGCTTATTGGTTAAAAAAAGATAATATCTTACCTTGATGAAATTAATCGTATCTCTCTATTTATCATTTGAAATTCCATTCTTTTTGTGCTATTGTTATGACAATAGAATGAAAGGCAAGGAGGACAGTATGGTTAATAATCGATTACCCTTATATATTAAAATAGCAAGTGATTTAAAATTTAAAATAAATTCAGGTGAATGGAAAGTGAATGAACAATTGCCAACAGAGGAAAATCTTTGTGCAATTTATGATGTTAGCCGCATCACCGTTCGCAAGGCTTTTGATGAACTAGTGAATGAAGGTTACATTTATAAAAAAAGAGCGATTGGGACCTTTGTCGCTAATCGCCAACCTGAAAGAATAGAACATAAAGATAAAATCCGGAGTTTTACACAAGAAATGAATGATATTGGCCGAGCAGTCAAGACTTTAAAAGCAAGCATTTCAGTAATAGAAGCTTCTCCAAAAATTTCTAATTTTTTAAATGTACCTGTGGGTAGTAAGGTGATGAACCTTCAACGTGTCTTTGGTACGGAAGGAGCACCTTTTGTATTCTTTGATACTTATTTTACTTGGCACACAGAATTTTCAACAGATGATAAAGATTACTATGGTTCATTTTATACTTATTTAGGCCAATTTGGAATTCAAATGGGGCTGACTAAGGAATATCTAGAAGCTGTATTACCTAACGATACTTTAATGAGGGAGCTGCCGATTACAGAAAATAGCCCGATGTTAAAGCGAGTTCGTATGGCTCAACATTTGCCCAATGATTTTTTAGAGTATTCGGAATGTTTTTATATCGGAAATGAGTATCGTTATTACGTGGATTAATAAAAAATTTAAATATATTTCTAAATAAGACTTGGAAATATATTTTTATTATATTATAATGTCATTACAACATAACATTAGGAGGAATATTATGGCAATATCATTTGTAAGAATCGATGACAGAATTATTCATGGACAGGTTGTAACACGTTGGATGAGTGAGAGACCGTGTGATGGGGTAGTAGCAGTTGATAATGGCTCTGCTGAAAATCCAATCTTATCAAAAATGTTAAAGTCTGCAGTACCGGCTCCATTGAAAGCGTTTGTATTAACGGAAGAACAAATTCAGGAAAAGTGGCCTAAGATTGTTGGGAGTAAACGTAACTATTTTTTAATCGCAAAAACTCCCGAAACATTGGTACGAATTTTAGATAATGGGGTTGACTTTATCAGCGAAGTTAAAGAATTAAATGTTGGCCCAATGAGCGCAAGAGATAATACAACTAAATACGGGAAAAACTTATGTATGACAAAAGGGGAAGAAGAAGCTTTTGATGAATTAGAAAATCGTGGAATGGAAGTTAAATATCAGTTAGTACCAGATTCAAAAATAAAAAAATGGACGGATTTAAAAGCTGAAGGAGGAGAATAATAATGGATGGCACACTTCTAGTACAAGCAATTATTATTTCAATTATTGGTTATTTAGGGGCTTTATCAACACCATGGTTATTTGGTTTAACAGGAGGTTGGTATACAATTTCGCGACCGTTAGTTTCTGGAATGATTGTGGGACTAATACTTGGTGATATGAAACAAGGAATTTTAATAGGGGTAGCAATTCAGACCGTTTATATTGCGATGGTCACACCTGGTGGACAGATGCCAGCAGACTTAAACTTTGTTGCTTATCCGGCAATCGCTTTGGCAATGTTGACTAACGCAAGTACTGAAGTTTCAGTGACACTTGCAACAACAATTGGTGTTTTAGGAACAATTGTCTTCAACTTATATCAAGTGTCGAACTCATTTTGGAACCATCGTGCAATCGCGGCGATTGAAGCAGAAGATTATAAAAAATTCCGTTTTAATGCGATCTTCGGACCACAATTGGTCAATTTTTTAACTCGTTTTATCCCTTCTTTTCTAGTCATTTATTTTGGCTCTTCATTTGCAAAAGAAATGTTAGAATCTATGCCTCAATATATTATTGATGTGATGGGCTATCTTGGTGGAGCTTTACCAGCAATTGGGATTGCGATGTTATTAACAGCCGTTGTTAAAGAAAAATCATTATTTTTATTTTTCTTATTCGGATTTGTTTGTATCGTATTTTTAGAATTAAATATGATTGCATTAACAATTGTCGCAGGTGTTATTGCTTATCTATTTTATATTGGAACATCTAAAAAAACAGTCGTAGTTTCAGGTAATACTGAAGACGATGAGGAGGACGAATTCTAATGGAAGAGAAAAAACTTTTAGACAAAAAAACACTAACTAAATCTTATAATAATTGGATGAAGTACAATTTGGTTGCGATGAGTTTTGAATTTTTAGAAGCTTTGGGATTTGCTTTATCGATGGAGCCTGTTGCTGATAAGCTTTATAAAGATGAACCAGAAAAGAAAAAAGAAATGATGCAACGTCATACAGTCTTCTATAATACCGAACCACAAGCCGGTGCATTAGTTACAGGGATTGCGGTTGGTCTTGAAGAGCAAAAAGCGCTTGGAAACACAGGGGTTACTGGAGATTTAATAAACGGGTTAAAAATTGGTTTAATGGGCCCGATTGCAGGAATTGGTGACTCAATGATCCCTGGAATGTTGATTCCTATTCTTTTATCAATTGGAATGGGCTTATCTTCTAACGGTAGTCCCCTAGGCGTCTTGTTCTACGTTATTACTTATAACCTTATTATGTATTTTGGAACTCGCTTTTTATTTTTTAAAGGCTATGAACTTGGTGCTGAATCGATTGATATCTTTACCGGCGAGAAAGCACAACAAATTACTCGTGCTATCACGGTTTTAGGAATGACGGTTATCGGTGGGGTTGCGGCATCTTATGTAAACGTTGATTTAAAAGCAAAAGTTGCACTAAGAGGTGCTGAAATTGACATTCAAAGCATTTTGGATGGTATTTTCCCTAAATTGTTACCATTAGCGATTATTTTTGGTTCTTGGTACTTAATGTCTAAGAAAAAAGTATCTCCAGTTAAACTAATTTTAATTTACTTTATTGTAGCATTTGTAGGCGTGGGTATTGGTTATTTATTCTTATGATTAAGGGAGCGGTTTAATTGAAAAAAACGATTGTTTTAGTTAGTCATTTTGGATTGGCTAAAGGTATGAAAACAGCAGCTGAATTTATATTAGGTGAGCAAGCAGATTTTTACGCGATTGAACTTGATAACGAAGGAATCACTTCTTTTAAAGAGCGATTAAAAGAATTAAGTAAAAATTTTGACGATCAGGAAATCATTCTTATTTCAGATATTCCTTCTGGTTCTCCTGGAACGACTTCTTTTACTGAATTAAATCATTTAGGTCATGTATCACTTGTTTCTGGGATGAATTTACCCCTAGTAATTGAGATGTTGTTAATGAGAGAATCCAAAATCACTTCTGAATTAATTGCTGATGGAATTACTAGCAGTCAACAAGCGATTATTGATTTTGGTGCAAAATTAGCCGAAAGTGATACAGAAGAAGAAGATTTTTAAATAAATAAATGGAGGAGATCTCTTGGAATCATCAGTAGTACGTCCAAAAATAACTATAAAAAAAGAAGCTACAATTGCAACATCGTATGATGAAATTATCAAAACAATTGAGAATAAAATAGGTGAGTTACCTTTCTCAATTGGTATCGAATGTTATCCAGTAACAAATGAAAATTTAATCAAAGAAAAAATGATTGAACCTTTAAAAGCAGATAATGTTGTTAAAGCCAGTGATTTATTCTATTCATCTAAAAAAGTAACAGATATGATAAAAACTAATTTAACGGATGACCGTATTTTTGGTTTAATGAGTCACCATCAACTAACAGACTTTATTGATCAAAAAAGTTACGACAGAATAAATGATCAATTTAATTCAACAGAAAAAAAATTAAATATCATTTATGGGATGGGCGCTAGTTTGATCGAAAACTTAGATTTAATTATTTACGTTGATTTAGCTCGCTGGGAAATCCAAACGCGTTATCGTTCTGGGGAATATAGTAACTGGAAAGCAAATAATGCAGGTGAAGATCCATTGAGAATGATTAAACGAGGTTATTTCTTTGAATGGCGAGTAGCTGATCGTTATAAACGTGAATTATCTCATAAAATTGATTATCTATTAGATATTCATGATGAAGCAGCACCTAAAATGATTGATTATCCGTCTTATTTAGTTGCACTTGAAGAAGTGGCATCTCAGCCTTTCTCTTTAGTACCTTTCTTCGACCCTGGTGTTTGGGGAGGAAATTGGATGCAAAAAACGTTTGGCGTTGATCAAGAGAAAGAAAATCTTGCGTGGAGTTTTAATGGCGTTCCGGAAGAGAATAGTTTACTTTTAGATTTCGGTGGTACTCAAATTGAAATCCCCGCAAATAATCTGATTTTTGAACATGCTGAAAAGCTCCTAGGTCGTCGTGCGTTTGGGCGATTTGGTCATGAGTTTCCTATTCGCTTTAATTTCCTAGATACTATGGGGGGACAGAATTTAAGTTTACAAGTTCATCCTAAAGTTGACTATACACAAATGAATTTTGGAGCGCATTATACACAAGATGAGAGTTATTATATTCTTGAAGCGGAAGAAGATGCTGTCGTTTATTTAGGAGTAAAAAATGGGGTCAAAGAAGAGAACCTTATTCAGGCATTGGAAGAAGCAGAAACAACGGGTCAATTTGATGATGAAAAATATATTCACCGTCATATTATGAAAAAACATGATCATTTCTTGATTCCTTCTGGAACAATTCATTCAAGCGGTAAAGATTCAGTAGTTCTCGAAATAAGTGCAACGCCTAATCGCTTTACTTTTAAATTATGGGATTGGGATCGTGTTGATTTTGATGGTTTACCACGTCCCGTTAATGTTAACCATGGAAAACATAATATTGATATTTATAAAGACGCTGACTGGGTAGAAAAAGAATTAGTCAACGTAATTGAACCTATTGAGCAAGGTGAAGGGTGGTCTGAAGAAAGAACGGGCTTACATGAAACTGAGTTTATTGAAACAAGAAGACATAAGTTTTCTAAAAAAGTCCACCACATCAATCATGGCAGTGTCAATGTTTTAAACTTAGTTGAAGGTGAGGAAGCTTTAGTGACAAGTGTTGATAATCGTTTTGAACCTTTTAAAGTAACTTATGCTCAAACCTTTATTATTCCTGCGTCAATAAGAGAATATTATATTGAACCCATCGGAAAAAGTATAGGCAAAGAAATAATGACATTAAAAGCTTTTGTTCGTTAGTCACTGGTTTTAAAATTAAAAATGATTAAATAAGAAAAGAGAGAGGGATACTTGTTATTCATCTCTTTCTTTTTAATAATCAAATTTTTTTAAAGGAGTTTTTAAATAATGATAAAGCACATTTTTTCTGATATGGATGGAACCTTATTAACTTCTGATGGGAAAATAACAAAGGAAACCATCGAAGCCATTACAGAAACCAAGATTGAAACAACGTTAGTTTCAGCACGAGCTCCAATTGAGATGAAGTGGGCTACTGATGTTCTTGGTGTCTCTAAGTATCAAGTTTCTTTCAATGGTGGTCTTGTTATCCGATACGAAAATGACGAGGAGATAACGCTCTTTGAAAAATATATTGACCCTCAAATTGTCCTTGATATTTTTCTTGACGTCAGAAAAAAACTTCCTAACATAAGTATTAATTTATACGGAAAGACAGAATGGTTGACAGATAGAGAAGATAGTGGTGTTGAGCATCAACGGAAAGTCACCGGTCGAAAACCTACTATTTGTGATATTCGTAAGGTTTTAGTTCAAGAGCCACTAAATGTATTTAAGATTACTATGGTAACTTTTAACTCCCTAGAGCTTGAAGTACTAGAAGAAATGTTTACCTTGCTAGCAATCTCAGGGATTAATGCACATCAGACTAGTCCTTATCATTTTGAAATTACACACGCAGAGGCCATAAAGTCTAATGGTGTTCAACAAGTTTTGAATGAATTACAATTAACTTCTGATAACATTATGGTCATTGGTGATGGTGACAACGATATCCCTATGTTGAAACTTTCAAAATATCCTGTTGCAATGGGCAATGCGAAAGACCACGTGAAGGAAATCGCTTGTTTCGTGACAAAAACGAACGATGAAAATGGAGTCGCTCATAGCTTTAAGGCACTATTAAAATAAGTTTAGGGATTATTTTTTCATTTCACTTGAAATAAATGCATCAATTAACTACTATTAGATAGTGAATGGAGAAATATATGAAAAAATATACTTTATACTTAGACGAAAGTAACGCATTTGATGCGGTTAGTGGAAATAGCGTATTATGTGTTGCAGGGATCATTATCCCTGAGTCGTTAGAACTCACCATTAAAGCGGAATTAAATGAAATAAAACGAGCTCATTTTGGTAAAACCTCGATTACTTTTCATGAAAAAGAAATTCGTGAGGTCAATAATCGACGGACAAAACATCCTAAGGTAGAAGAATTTATGTACTATCGGAGCAAAGGGCATTGTCGAGATCTTTATCTGAGGTTAGGTCATATTATTAAGTCAAATAATCTAAAAGTTGTCGGTGTTTGTATTGATACAAATCAACTCAAAAAATTTTATAAAACAACTCAAAAAATTGATGGATACCGTTCGGCCATTGAATTATTGATGCAAAATTTCACTCAGTTTTTGTTGATTAATGATGCGGTAGGAAAAATTATTTTAGAAGGTCGTAGTTTAGACAGTACGGTTGAAAATTCAGCCGATTTATTGGTTAAATCGAAGTATTATTTTGTTAAAGCCATCGGAACAACCATTATTCCAGCTAATGATATTCAATCACGATTGACAGGTATTCAATTTTTAAGAAAAACTGACAATAATACAGGGTTACAATTAGCCGATTTTATTCCTAATAATTTTGCTAGACAGCGGGTAGGGTTGAAAAGACATACAATCAATATGATGGATATTCTAGAACAACAATTATACGACGGCTACGTCAATGATATTAAACGTTTTGGTATGATTCAATTACCATAATTAATAATAGATATACATTGAATAACTTAGTGTAGAGGTGTATAATTGAATTGATTTCGGGATTGCTGTTTGTATCAGTTCTAGATGTTGTTAAAACATCTCAATCTGCGGTTTTTTTTATGGTTGCGGAGTGGTTTTATTTGTCACTTACGCTGGTTTTTTTGATTGAGGCAATTTAAAAGTTGCCTCTTTTTGCTTAATATGGAAAGTAGGGATAAATATGGGGGGAAAACGCTGTGATTGGGCGGAACATAATGATTTAGAACGTGATTATCATGATCAAGAGTGGGGAAAGCCACTTCATGACGAGCACCTATTATTTGAACTTTTAGTTCTTGAAAGTATGCAAGCAGGACTTAGTTGGTTAACTATTCTAAAAAAAAGAGAGACATTAAAACAAGCTTATGATGCTTTTGATTATCAAAAAATTTCTTTATATGGTGAAGATAAAATTGCTCAACTACTCGTAGACCCGGGTATTATTCGTCATAATTTGAAAATAAGAGCAACAATCAACAATGCCAATCGATTTATGGATATTCAAAAAGAACATGGTAGTTTTGATTGTTACATTTGGTCATTTGTTGATAGGAAACCGATTATCAATCAGTGGGAAACAATCACTGACGTTCCGGCTTCAACGCCGTTATCTGATGAAATCAGTAAAGAGCTTAAGAAAAAAGGTTTTAAATTCCTTGGAACAACAACTGTTTATGCGTATATGCAGGCGATTGGCATGGTGAATGACCATCTTGTTTCATGTGACTTTAGATAAGCTTAAAACCGTTAGTATTATGATTTTAAGCCAGATATTAGTTAAAGTAAACCTCGTTTCAATGACAAGTTATCCTTTTGTCATTGAAACGAGGTTTTTATTATAGTTTAGTTTTAAGGACTGCTAGAGCAAGTGCTTTTTGAATAACGTCAATATTTTTATCTTTTTTAAATTGTAGTGTTTCAGCAGGTTCTACACCACTTGAAATCCAAATTTTTAATTCTGCATCTAAATCAAAATGACCAGAAGTTTCAACACTAAAACGTGAAATACTGTGATAAGGAATTGATTTATAAGATACTTTTTTTCCTGTTAAACCTTGTTTATCTACCAAAATCAAGCGATACTCCGTGAAGACAATTAAATCACGGACTAATTTGAAAGCTAAATCAATTGATTCCTCAGATAATAAGACTGATGTTAATTCTTTGTTAACCTCTTCGTGACTAATTTCGTTTGCATTTCCTAATAATCCATCGAATAAACTCATTTTATTTTCTCCTCTTTAAACTAATTTGATAGGTGACGATGGAATTGTTATTCCATTGGCTGTTAATTTTTCAATATAAGCCGTTGTTAATTTAGTTTTCACAGTGAACTGCGTACCAGCTTCTGCATAAGCGACCACGCGAACAGCGAAAGAGCCGTTTTCTAAATTGACTAAACCAACAATGGTAATTTCTGATTTTAATTCTGGAATATTCTCGCGAATATGTTCATTTACTTCTAAAATAAGATCTTTGACTTTTTCAATATCATCTTCTGGATTAACACGTACGTCAATGAGCACTTGTTGATCACCACGGGATAAATTACTCACGGTCAAAATTTCTCGATTAGGAATAAAATTAACTGTTCCATTGAAGCTCTTGACTTGAGTCGTTCTAAGTCCCACTTGTGTGACAGTCCCTTCGATTGAATTAATTAATACGTGGTCTCCAACATCTAATTGGCGTTCATAAATAATGAAAAACCCTGAGATAACATCACTAATAAAGCCCTGCGCACCGAGTCCGATTGCCACCCCAGCGATTCCAGCTCCGGCTATTAAGGAACCAACAGGAACGCCCGTAATTGTTAATACTGCATAAATTGCAATGAAAAACAAAAAATATTGTAAAAAATTGCGCGCGACCGTTTCTAAAGTATCAATTCGCCCTACGTTTGTACTTTGTTTCTTTTTATAATTACTAAAAGAATTTGCAAGTACTTTTAATATGATTTTGCGTGTAATTCCAATAATGATTAAAATGATAATAATACTAAGTCCTTTTGAAATGACTGTTCCTAATATTTTATCCCAATCTAATTTATCCCAAAATTTTTGAAAAAGATTTAAACTTTTTTCGGTTTGTTTTAATAAAGGAATAGTCTCAGTTGCTGAGGTTGAAGCGTCCATAACAATCAACTCCTTTCTTTTTCTTTTGTATATTGTACCATTTATTGATTGAGAAATTAACTATATAGTGTTATTCTGAATTTAGGATTAAATTAAACATAAGGAGGCATTCTGTCATGTCAGGATTAGAGTTAGCAGCAATCATTGCAGCAATCGCCTTTGTTGTTTTAGTAATCGTTTTGGTGTTTTTCCTTGTACAAGTGAATCAACACATTAGTAAAACAACACTGAAGGTCAACAAAATTTTGGATCAAACGAATCAAACCGTTACGATTTTAACAAAAGATGTCGATGTTTTGTTAAAACAGTCTGAAACGCTTATGGGGAATGCCAATGATTTATTAGCAGATGTTAATCAAAAAGTGGAAACCATTGATCCATTATTTGAAGCAATCGCAGACTTAAGTATTAGTTTATCAGAACTCAATACATCTAGTAAAGAAGCAATAATTAAAGTTAGCGATGCAAGTAAAAAAGTCGCGACAGCTAGTTTAGTTGGTAAAGCTGCGCAAACAGCGAGTCATTTATTTAAAAAACAAAAGTAGAGTGGAGGAGTTAGGATGGGAAAAAAAACAGGTTTCATTTTAGGAGCTATTATTGGTGGTGCGGCTGCAGCTGGTGCGGCATTGTTACTATCACCTAAAAGTGGAAAAGAAATGCGCGTAGAATTATTAGAACAACTAGATAGTCTTTCTGACGGCAAAGCAACGGAGTACAAAGATTTAGCCAAAAGAAAATCGGAAGAATACGAATGGGTAGGCGAAACGCTTCATCAACGTGTTGACCAAGCAAAATTGACTTCTCAAGAAGCACTGGAACAATTTAAAGAACGTGCAAACACAGTATCAAAAGATTTTGAAGCAACAACAAAGCCTTTAATTGAAAAGCCTGAAGAAGTGATTCAGTTAGGAACAAGCGATGTTACTCATGATTTAACCGAAGTTATCGAAGTTGAAAAAATTTAATTAAATAAGAAGCCTTTTGATCGTATTCTATAATTGTGTCGATTAAAAGGCTTTTTTATTTTTAAATATGAAAATAAAATATAATTTTCATGAAAAGGTCGATAAAACGCTTGCATAATTGGAGTAAGTTTGATATTATCATAACGATAAACCTTGAACTTATATACATTTTTAAAAGTTCAATGGGAAAATAGAAGGAGAAACAATTATGGAAAAACAAACAATTACGATTTACGATGTGGCGCGTGAAGCATCGGTATCGATGGCAACTGTTTCTCGTGTGGTTAATGGTAACCCAAATGTTAAGCCTGCAACGAGAAAGAAAGTATTAGAAGTTATCGAACGTTTAGATTATCGTCCAAATGCAGTAGCTAGAGGTTTAGCAAGTAAAAGAACGACAACTGTCGGTGTTATTATCCCTGACGTTTCTAATACTTACTTTTCATCATTAGCTCGAGGAATTGACGATGTTGCAACAATGTACAAATATAATATCATTTTAGCTAACTCTGATGGTGATGACAAAAAAGAAGTCAGCGTATTAAACACTTTACTAGCAAAACAAGTGGATGGTGTTATTTTCATGGGGCATCATTTAACTGAAGAAGTTCGTGGAGAGTTTTCAAGATCTAAGACACCTGTTGTTTTAGCTGGTTCGATTGACCCTGATAACCAAGTAGGTTCAGTTAATATTGATTACTTAGAAGCTACAAAAGATGCTACAAAAGCATTAATTGATAGCGGAAACGAAAAAATTGCTTTTATTTCTGGAGCATTGATAGATCCTATTAATGGTATCAGTCGATTAACTGGCTACAAACAAGCATTAGCTACTGGAAACTTAACCTTCAATGAAGGGCTCGTTTTTGAATCTGATTATAGTTATAAATCAGGTTTAGCGCTTTATGAACGTATTGTTAATAGTGGTGCAACAGCTGCTGTCGTTGCTGATGATGAGTTAGCAGTAGGGCTTCTAAATGCTTTAACAGATAATGGTGTAAAAGTACCAGAAGATTTTGAAATTATTACCAGTAATAATTCATTATATACTGAAATTTCTCGCCCAAGAATTACAAGTATTTCACAACCTCTTTATGACATTGGAGCAGTTGCGATGCGTCTTTTAACTAAACTAATGAACAAAGAAGATATTGAAGATAAATCAATTATTTTACCTTATGGTTTAATAAAAAAAGACTCAACAAGATAAAAAGATAAACCTAGTACTTTTAAAAGTACTAGGTTTTTTTATAAATCGATACCTTCAATTAGTGTTTCAATTAATTTTTGCGATGCCGGTGAGAGAGCAACATTTTTCAAATAAATAATACCTAAGGAACGTTTAGGAATAGGAGGAGTAAATTTTATTTCTTGAACCAAGCCACTATTTAGGTAATTCAATGAAAATTCTTTAGTCACACAAGCAATCCCCAAATTAATTTTGGCAAACTCTAATAAGAGTTCATGTGAACCTAATTCAAATTCAGGGGTAACATTGATGTTTTGTTTTTGTAAAAATTGATCCAAAAACTGACGTGAATTTGATTTGTCATCCAGAATAATTAGAGGATAATTTGTTAATTTTTGAATGTTTAATTTATTAGGTAATTTTTTAAAAAATTCAGGTCCACAAACAAAGATATCTTGAATGCTTTGACAAGTGATTAATTCTAACTGTGGATCTTCAACTGGAAAATTACAGATGGCTAAATCGATTTTTCCAGATTTTAATAGCTGACACAATTCCAAAGTTGTCCCGTTTAAAATTTTAAAATGAATTTCAGGGTATGATTCGTGAAATGTTTCTAAATAAGGTAATAGGAAATAGCGAGATAATGTATCTGCGACCCCTAAGGTAATTTGTCCCGCTGCTAAATTTTGGATATCGGTTAATTTTTTTTCCGCATTATTTAATAAGTTTAATGCAGGTAATGTATATTCATAAAGTAGTTTTCCTTCTTCAGTTAAATTAGCTCCTCTTGAGGTGCGGTTAAAAAGAATGGCTTTGAGTTCTCCTTCTAATTGTGAGATTGACTGACTGACACTTGGTTGCGATAAATGGAGTGATTTAGCGGCTTTTGAAAAGCTTTGATGTTCAGCAACAGCATTGAATACGCGATATGAGTCTAATTTAGTTATCATATAAGTTCTCCTTATGACAGTTATATAGTATATTAATTTTACTTATATCACAAAAAAAGGTATTATACAAGAGTACGATAATTAATAGATGGCTTTAAAGCCTAAGGAGCGATTATTTGTGGAAAGAACAGTAGGAACAGTCACTAGAGGTTTACGTTGCCCTATTATTAATGAAGGAGACAACATCGAGTCAATCGTTGTAGAAAGTGTCTTAACTTCTTCAGCAAGCGAGAATTATGATGTGCGAGATAAAGATATCATTGCTATTACAGAATCAATCGTAGCTCGAGCACAAGGTAATTATGCCAGTATTGACCAAATCGCTAAAGATATCAAACAAAAATTTGAAAATGAAACAGTGGGAGTGATTTTTCCGATTCTTAGTCGGAATCGATTTTCAAATTGCTTACGAGGAATTGCTCGAGGAGCTAAAAAAATTGTTTTAATGTTAAGTTACCCAGCGGATGAAGTTGGCAATCATTTAATTTCTTTGGATGAATTGGATGAAAAAGGAATTAATCCTTGGACTGATGTTTTAACCGAAGAAAAATTTAGAGAATATTTTGGCTATAACAAACACACTTTCACTGGTGTTGATTATATTGAATATTACAAAGAATTAATCGCATCAGAAGGAGCGGAATGTGAAGTAGTTTTCTCACAAAAGCCAAAAACGATTTTAGATTATACAAAATATGTTTTAACTTGTGATATTCATACACGTTTTAGAACAAAACGTATCTTGGAAGAAAATGGAGCTGAAAAAGTTTATACTTTGGATGATATTTTAGCAGAATCAATCGATGGAAGTGGTTTTAATAAACAATATGGTTTATTAGGATCAAATAAATCAACAGAAAATGCTGTTAAACTCTTTCCACGTGACTGTCAACCTGTTGTTGATAAAATTCAAGAAATGATGAAAGAAAAAACAGGTAAAAATGTAGAAGTCATGGTCTATGGCGATGGTGCTTTCAAAGATCCAGTTGGAAAAATATGGGAACTTGCTGATCCAGTTGTTTCACCGGCTTTTACAGAAGGCTTAGACGGCACTCCTAATGAGGTTAAATTAAAATATTTAGCTGATAATAACTTTTCTGATTTACGTGGAGCTGAACTTGAAACCGCAATTAAGAAACATATTGATGAAAAAGAGGCTGATTTGACTGGCCAAATGGAAGCACAAGGAACAACACCGCGTCGCTTAACTGATTTAATCGGTTCTCTAGCTGATTTAACTTCAGGTAGTGGCGATAAAGGAACTCCTATTGTTTACATACAAGGTTACTTTGATAACTTTACAAAATAATTTTTAAAAAATATTATAAAAGATCGTATCAATCAACGAGACTAAAAAAGTTTCAATTGATTGATACGATCTTTTTTTAGATTATCCGTTTTTTCGATAAGTATTAGGAGTAACACCTGTCTTTATTTTAAATAATCTTGAAAAATAAGTCACATTATCAATACCAATCTCCATTGCAATCTGTTTGATTGGTTTAGTTGTATAAAGCAATAATTCTTTAGCTAAATTTATTCGTTGAGCTATTAAGTATTCAATGGGAGGCGCTCCAATATATTTAGAAAATTCTTTATTTAATTGATATTTATTAACCAAAAACTTTTTTTCTAAATCTTCCAAATTAATATTTTCTTTAAAATGATTATCTAGGAAATTTTGTAACTCAAAAATATAAGGTGGAACATCGGTATCAGAAAAATCTAAAAGATTTTTTTGAATAACTAGCTCATTTAATAAATCATGAATAATTAGGGAGCAGGTGAAAGCAGTTCGTGCATTGCGGTGCTCTTGTAAATTTAATAAATTTTCCATAATTTGACCTATTCTTTTGGTCTCTGTTGTAAAAGTTTGTTCACCATTTTTTAAATATTCTTGATAAAATAGAGCCGAACTGCCGCCATAAAAGTGAAGCCATACCATTTCCCATGGTTCATCACTTATTGTTTCGTAATACTGATAGTTTTGACAATCAATAAGGAAGATGTCCCCTTTTTCAAGCAAATATTCTTTTCCTTGATAGATTAATCTTCCTTTCCCGCTCAATGTATACTTCATCAAATAAGAGGTAAGGTGTTCTCGTTCAGTATAATAAGGTTTTAATGCTTTGAAATGTCCGATTTCTTGAATGAAATAAAACATATCTTGATTTTTCTTTGAAGGAGTCAAGATATAGCGAGTAGAATCACTAGTCCAAGACTTATTTGCTTTTTGCCAAAAATCGTTCATTATATACTCCTTTAAAATATAGTTTTTTTAAACTACCAAGAATGTGCATTTTTTTACCAATATTTGTAGCTGTATTTTCTTACACTACCGATTATAATTGATTTATAAGTTGATTACAATCAAAAAACGAATACGAGTTAATCGATACTAATATGTGTCATTTATTTGTTATGTGATTTTGAATGGAGAGGAAAAAATAGTGAAAACTTACATAGCAGTTGATATTGGTGCTTCTAGTGGACGGTTAATGAAAAGCCGTTTAGAAGACGGACAGCTAACACTAGATGAAATCCATCGATTTAAAAATGGTTATTATCAAGAGGGAGACCTTAGATATTGGGATATTGATCAATTAATCCAAGAAATACTCAAAGGTTTGCAAAAATTAAAAAAATCAGGGGTGGAGAGTTGCCAGATTGGGATTGATACATGGGGAGTTGATTATTGCTTGATTGGTGAGGATGGACAACGACTTAGTCAACCAATTTCTTATCGTGATAGTCGGACAAATCATGCTGTAGAGAAACTTTCAAAGTGGGTACCACTGGATGACTTATATAAAAAAACCGGAATTCAAATTCAACCCTTCAATACTTTATTTCAACTATTTGTGGAAGATAAAAAGTTATTAAAAGCAACGAAAAAAATACTTTTAATTCCTGATTACATTGGTTATGTCTTAACAGGAAAAGCAGTCCTTGAAAGAACGAATGCTTCAACAACCCAACTCTTAAACATTCAAACTGGGGAATTAGATCCAGAATTATTAAATTTAATCGGCTTATCCTCTCATCAATTTCCAGATATTGTTGAGGCAGGAACGAGATTAGGGGAGTTAAATCGCAACCGATTTCCTGAATTTGATTTACCAGAAGCAACAATAATTACAGTAGCAAGTCATGATACAGCCTCAGCGATTGTTGGAACGCCTGCTGTCGATGAAGATTGGGCTTTTATTAGTAGTGGTACTTGGTCTTTGTTAGGAACAGAGTTAGCACAACCAGTCGTCAATTCACAAGCGTTGAAATCCAACTACTCAAATGAAGCTGGTGCATTTGCAACGACCCGCTTCTTGAAAAACATTATGGGACTTTGGTTAATTCAAGAGGTTTCTAGATTGAAAGATAATCAGTATACTTTTAAAGAACTAGCTAGGTTAGCTGAGCAAGAGAGCGGTAAATTTAATATTCCTTTATTGGATGTTAATGATAACGATTTCTTGAACCCGGAAAATATGATTGAAGCTATTCAAAGCTACTGTCAAAGAAATAGATTAACTGTGCCAATCACCACCGCCCAACTTGCTATCACGATTTATCACAACTTAGCTGTTTGTTATAAAAAAGAATTAGCAAACTTAGAGGCTTTAACAAGACCGATAAAGAAATTACATATTGTTGGTGGTGGCTCTAATGCTAATATCTTAAATCAGTTAACTGCTGATGAAACTGGAGTTGAGATTGAAGCAGGACCCTCAGAAGCAACCGCAATTGGGAATATCATTATGCAGATGTTAACAACGGGGGAGTTAGATAATCTAGAAAACGCAAGGAAATTAATAAGATATTCTTTTGAAATGAAAACGTTTTATCCAAAGAGAGAGGAATGAAAATAGTGACGATTATCACAGAAAAGTATTTATTAGCAAAAGAAAAATATCAAAGTATTGGTGTTGATACCGATAAAGTACTAAAAGCCATTGATCAAGTTAAAATTTCAATGCAATGTTGGCAGGGAGATGATATTAAAGGTTTTTTAAACCCTGATGGTGAATTAACGGGTGGTATTTCAGTAACAGGTGATTATCCAGGCGCTGCTCGCACTCCAGATGAGTTAAGGCAAGACTTAGAAAAAGCATATTCTTTAATTCCTGGTAAACACAAGTTGAACTTACATGCTATTTATTTAGATACAGACGAAGCTGTCAACTTAGATGAGATTGAACCTCGACATTATGAAAAATGGGTACAATGGGCTAAGAAATTAGGTTTAGGGATTGATTTTAATCCGACCTTCTTTTCTCATCCAATGTTAAAAGATGGCTTTACATTATCCTCAGCAGATGATAGTGTACGTGAGTTTTGGATTGAACATGGTAAGCGCACTCGTCGTGTCGCCGCTTATTTTGGTCAAGAATTAGGACAAACAAGTATTAATAACTTTTGGGTTCCAGATGGATTTAAAGATAATCCAATTGATCGCTTAGCCCCTCGCAAAAGATTAATGGAGTCTTTAGATGAAATTTTTAGCGAAAAAATGAATAAAGCCTATACATTAGATGCAATTGAGAGTAAATTATTTGGTATCGGTGTTGAATCTTATACAGTAGGTTCTCATGAATTTTATATGGGATATGGTTTAACACGAGATAAAGTGATTTGTATGGATGCTGGACACTATCATCCAACAGAAGTTGTTAGTAATAAATTATCTTCATTATCATTGTTTGGTAATGATATCTTACTTCATGTCAGCCGTCCGGTACGTTGGGACAGTGATCATGTCGTGATTATGGATGATGAGTTAATGGAAATTGCTCAAGAGTTAGTTCGAAATGATTTGTTAGAACGAACTTATATTGGCTTGGATTTCTTTGATGCTACGATTAATCGTGTCGCTGCTTGGGTTATTGGTACACGTAATACTCAAAAAGCTCTTCTGAAAGCAATGTTAGAACCTATTCAAGAATTGAAAAAAATTGAACTTGATGGCGATTATACGACTCGTTTAGCTTTTGTTGAAGAACTTAAAGACTTTCCATTTGCTGATGTTTGGAATTATTATTGTCAAATCAAAAATGTGCCAGTTGGAATGGATTGGTTGAAAGAAGTTAAACAATATGAGGATGAAGTATTATCAAAACGTTAACGATAATTTTTGATTATCAACAAAGGAGAAAAAAATGAAAAAAATCGATTTATTACACGCCCCTTTTGTTCAGGAAATGATAGAAACAACGTCTAACTTATATCGTTTAGGTTGGGATGAACGAAATGGAGGAAATATTTCTTACTTATTACAGGAAGCAGATGTTTTACCTTTTATAGATACTAAAACGGTCATCCGCCAAATACCGATGAATTTTAATGGAAAAGAATTAGCAGGTCGCTATTTCATCGTAACTGGATCTGGTAAATATTTCAAAAATATAAGCAAAAACCCTGATGAAGGTTTAGGGATTGTGCGAATTAAAGAAGATGGTCAAACGTTAGAGTTACTCTGGGGATTTACTGATGGAGGCTTACCTACTAGCGAATTGCCGGCTCACTTCATGAGTCATATTGAACGTTTAAAAGTAGATCCAGAAAATCGGATTGTGATGCATAATCATGCCACTCATTTATTGGCAATGACTTTCACACATGAACTAACAGAGCGAGCATTTACGAGAACGCTATGGCAAATGTGTACCGAATGTTTAGTTGTATTTCCTGAAGGTGTTGGAATTGTCCCTTGGATTGTTCCAGGAACAAATGAAATTGGGGAAGCAACTGCTGAAAAAATGAAAGAATTTCGTTTAGTTGTTTGGCCACATCACGGTATTTATGGTGCCGGAAAAGATATGGATGAAGCATTTGGATTGATAGAAACTGCTGAAAAAGCAGCTCAAGTTTATACTTATGTTATGGCACAAGGAGGAGTTAAGCAGACGATTACGGATGAACAATTAGTTAGCTTAGCACGAGGCTTTAACGTGGTACCGCGAGAGGGGTACTTAAAATAATCATTTATTTACTAGCTGTTTGGTTATCAAAAATCAAATAGTTAGTAAATTATAAAATAAAGTAGCATAGAAAAGGAGTTTTACAAATTGGTTAAAGTAGGATTAGTTTATACGAGTACCACACCTGAATTAATTGAATTGGTTGAAAAATATGTAAAAGAGGAACTTGGACCTGAAGCTATTCTTTTAAGCTATCAAGACCCATCGATATTAGCAGAAGTTAGAGAAAATGGTTTAGTCACAACACAAGCAGCAACTCGATTGGTTAACATGTTTTTGAAAGCGGTTGCTGATGGTGCAGATGCAATCTTAAATCTCTGTTCTTCTGTTGGAGAAGTCGTCGATAGTGTTCAAGATTTATCAAAATATATAGGTGTTCCCATTGTCAGAATTGATGAAGAAATGTGTCGAGAAGCTGCTAGAAAAGAAAACAGAATTGGTGTCTTAGCTACTTTACCTACGACCTTAGCTCCTACTAAGTCTACTATTATAAAAGTAGCGCGCGAGATGGGAAACTATCCAGTTCTTGTTGAAGGCTTAATTGATGGTGCTTTTGGCATCGATCAAACAGAATTTAAAAGAATGATTTTATCCAAGGCTGAAGAAATTAAAGAAGAGGTTGACCTTTTTGTTTTGTGCCAAGGTTCAATGGCCTTTAGTGAGGCATATTTAGAGGAACAACTCGGAATAAAAACATTATCCAGCCCTAAATTAGGAGCGCAAGATTTAAAAAGAGCACTCATCAACATTGGAAAAATGGAGGATCAATAATGTTAACAAACACAAAAAAATCAGCTTTTGCAAAAGTACACCCGTTAAGTTGGGATAGTATTTCTTGGACTGACGGACTATGGGCAGATGTGGAAAAAACGTCGCAAAATACAATTTCTCATATACAAGAATTATTTGAATCATCCGAAATTAGTCATGTGGTTGAAAATTTTAAAGTTTGTTCTGGCGATCATGAGGGTGAGTTTGGTGGAACTGACTTTGGAGATGGTGATTTTTATAAGTGGTTAGAAGCATTTCTCTACAATGCAGCAAAGACAGATAATCAGGCTGCTTTTATTGAAATTGATGACTATATTGATTTAGTGGGACGATGTCAACTTGAAGACGGTTATATTTCAACGAAACAAATTATTGGTGAACGTCAAGATAACGGAATTAAACGTTTTAACGATATTAATGATTTTGAAGTTTATAATTTTGGGCACCTATTTACAGTTGCTTGCCTTCACAATCGAATCACAGGTAAAACTAATTTTTTAGATATTGCTGAAAAAGCAGCTCTTTATTTAGATAAAATGTATGAAGAAAATCAAAGAACGGGTGAAGTTCAAACAGCGGTATGTCCTTCACATTATATGGGATTAGTAGAATTGTATCGAACAACAAATAATGAGAAATATTTAAATTTAGCTAAGCTTGCCATCGAATTAAGAGACCTAGTTACTAATGGGACAGATGATAATCAAGATCGCTTACCGTTGAAGGAACATAAAAAAATCATAGGTCATGCGGTACGAGCGAATTATCTCTATGCTGGTGTTTCTGATTTGTATTTAGAACAGGGAGATGCTGAATACAAAGAGATGTTAGATCGAGTTTGGCGCAATTTAATTGATAAAAAAATCTACATTACTGGTGGCTGTGGCGCTTTATACAATGGAACGTCTCCATATGGTAATTTCTTTGAGGATGGCATGGTGCATCAGGCGTACGGCTATGAATATCAGCTACCAAATGTAACAGCTTACAACGAAACATGTGCAGCAATTGGTAACGTCATGTGGGCATACAGAATGTTCCAAATTGAACCAAAAGCAGAATATTTCGATATCATTGAAAAAACAATGTTAAATACAAACTTAGCAGCTATGAATTTAAACGGCGATAAGTTTTTTTATGAAAATATGTTACGACGAACAAAAAAATTAGATTACGATTTAATTTGGCCGCTCACTCGTGAAAGTTATATTTCAAGTTTTTGTTGTCCTCCTAATCTAGCTAGAGTTTTAGCTGAAGCCTTTGAATACGCGTATACTGTTTCAGACGATACTGTTTGGATTGGTTTATATGGTGGTAATAAAGGCGAAATCAGTTTAGATAACGGTGCGAAATTTAGCATTGAACAAGTGACAGATTATCCATTTTCAGGGAAAATTGCTTTAAAAGTGACACGAATTAGTGGAACTGCTCCTTTTAACATAAATCTTCGAATTCCTAATTGGGTACAAAAAGGGTCAATAACCATTAACAATGAGCAACAAAAAATAGATGGAAAAATGTCAGGAACATATCATTCTGTGACTATTTCAGAAAGTGATAGTGAAGGAAAAATTGAAGTTGTTTTTGATATGCCGGTTCGCTACACAATTGCTCATCCTTATGTTGAAGAAAATACAAATCAAGTAGCTATTGAAAGAGGTCCTTTAGTTTATTGTATGGAAACTCCAGATTGCTCTCTTGAAACACTAGACAACTGCTTAGTAGATGCAACTACTGAATTTTCAACAGAACCGTACGAACTTTGTGGTAGTAAAATGATGGCTTTAAAAGGAACAATGTTACATAAAGAAATGGAACATTATGATGGAAAACAGTTATATCAAACTTTAAATCAAGTTGAATTGAAAAAAACTGAGGTAAGACTTGTTCCTTACTTTGCTTGGGATAATCGCGGATATGGTGAAATGAAGATATGGATGCCAGTATTATACAGATAATCTAAACAACGAGGAAAGTAATTTTTGTGAGAGGAGCAATCGATTAAGATGGATGGAAATAATGAGATAAATAGTTTAAACCAAAGTGAAATTGATGATCTTTA
Source organism: Vagococcus sp. (assembly GCF_052102835.1). Lineage (NCBI taxonomy): Bacteria > Bacillati > Bacillota > Bacilli > Lactobacillales > Enterococcaceae > Vagococcus > Vagococcus sp. Next base: position 112,850 of record NZ_JBQEIL010000006.1, on the reverse strand, counting down.
TCATGAAAAAGCAGCAGCGTTTAATGGTAAGATTATCGTTCTCGATGACGATCCAACTGGAACTCAAACTGTACATGATGTAGTGGTTTACACTGATTGGACGAAAGACAGCCTCTACGAAGCTTTTAAAAAGGAAGACAAAATGTTTTATATTTTAACCAATTCTAGAAGTTTTTCTGAAGAAAAAACCAAAAATGTACATCAAGAGATTGCCAAGACAATCGCGGAAGTTTCACTGGAATTAGGAATTTCATTTACAATAATTTCTAGAGGTGATTCAACTTTAAGAGGGCATTATCCACTTGAAACAGAAGTTTTAAAAGAAACACTTGAAAAAGAGATGTTCACAACCATCGATGGTGAAATTCTTTGTTTCTCCTTTTTCGAAGGGGGAAGATACACGCTTGATAATGTTCACTATCTAAAAAAAGAAAATCAAAGTATCCCTGTTGGAGAAACTGAGTTTGCCAAAGATCAAACTTTTGGTTTTATTTCATCAAACTTGATTGACTATATCGTAGAAAAAAGTCAACAAACAATTGAAAAAACGGATATTCTTTCAATTTCAATTGACGATTTAAGACATAAGCAAGTTGCTTTAATTGAAAAAAAATTAATGACTTGCCATAAATTTCAAAAAGTAGTTGTTAATGCTACAAATTATGAAGAGTTAAGAGTTTTTGTGATTGCTTTGTTAGGTGCTATCGAAAAAGGTAAAAAATTTATTTTTAGAACTGCAGCTAGTTTACCTAAAGTACTCGCTGATATATCAACCATTGACTATTTACCTAAAGAAGCTATCATTGCTAAAGATAATATTAATGGCGGTTTGATAATTGTTGGCTCTCATGTAAAATTATCAACTTTGCAATTGAATCAATTAAAAGAGTCTACTCTTGATTTAACATTTATTGAATTTAATGTCGCTAGTTATTTAGAAAAAAAAACATACGATGATGAAATTTCACGAGTAAATAAAGTAGTAGAAAAACAAATTCGTAATGGTAAGAGTGTTGTGATTTATACAAGTCGAGACCTGCTTATTCCAAAATCAGTCGATAAAGAACTGGTTTTAGCTATGTCAGTCGAGGTTTCAGTTGCCTTAACTAAAATTATTCAAAGTTTAGTTAGCCAACCCAAATATATCATATCCAAAGGTGGAATTACCTCTAGTGATATCGCAACTAAAGGTCTTGGGATTAAGGAAGCTCTCGTTTTAGGACAAGCAGATGCGGGAATTCCAGTTTGGTTATCAGATAAAAAGAGTAAGTTTTCTCAAATGCCTTATCTCATTTTTCCAGGTAATGTTGGAACAACTAATACATTAAGAGATGTGGTAGAAAAATTGGAGGGATATTCAAAATGAGAAAAATAATTATTGCCTTAGCACCAGTTAAAGCAGGAACTAAAATAAATTATGCTCACTTATCTAACGATATCGTTGAATCAATCGATAATGGTGCTTCGATTTGTTATTTACATAGTCGAAATTCAGATGGAGACCTTGTGGAAGACTGTATTGAAATGATTGATTGTTTTAAAAATATCTCAAAAGAAAAAGAAGTCATCGTTCAAGCTTCGACAGGAGGTATTTCTGAGATGACGATTGAAGAGAGATGTAGTCCTCTTCACTATGAGATTGTAAAAAGTTGCTCTTTAAACGCTGGGTCAACGAACCTTGGAGAGCATGTTTATATTAACTCATTTGATGATATTCGTTATGTATCTAAATTAGCTTATGAGAAAGAAATTTATCCAGAAATTGAAGTTTTTGATATCGGAATGATTCAAGCGATAGAAAAACTAGCAAAAGAAGTGCCTTTTAAAAAACCTAAATTGTATAATCTAGTTTTTGGTCATCCAGGTGGGATGGATGCAACAATAGAAAACCTGATTGCTTTCCGCTCATTTGTTCCTGCTGGGGATTTATGGGGAGTCACTCATTATAGTCGAGATAATTGGGAGTTCCTAACAGCTGCAATTATTTTAGGAGCAACAGATGTCAGAATAGGTTTTGAGGATAGTGCTTATCTCAATCCTAAAGTTGAAGCTAGCACAAATGCTGAATTAGTCAAAAAATTAACCCAAATTATAAGCGCGATTGGCTACTCTGTTGCAACAGTCGAAGAGGCGAAGCAAATTTTAAAAATAAATGACTAATGAATGAAAACGAGGAAAAATTTTATTCAGAAAGGACCCTTGAAATGAGTAGAAAAGTAAGAATTGGAATTGATGTTGGAGGGACGTTTACTGACGCAGTAGCTATTGATAATGCCACATATGATATTATCTCAGTAAAAAAAATACCGACAACTCATAAAGATGGAGTAGCGCAAGGAATTATCCAGATAGTAAATGATATTTTGACGGAGAATGAAATCAATCCTAGTGATGTTGTCTTTATCGCTCACGGAACAACCCAAGCAACGAATGCACTTCTTGAAGGAGATGTGGCTCGAGTTGGTATCGTCGGGATGGGGACAGGATCCGATGCGAGATCAAGTAAAAAAGAAACGAATATTGGCGATATTGAATTATCTTTAAATAAATATCTTAAAACGAATACCAGTTTTATTGATTCAAAAAATTTATCTGAAAGTGTCATTGATGAAGAAATTTCAAAACTAACAAACGAAAAGTGTGAAGTGATTGTTGCTTCTGGTGCATTTAGTGTGGATGATCCTTCTGAAGAATTAATGGTTGAAAAAGTGGCTAACAAGCGAAAACTCTTATTTACGGCTGGACATGAAATGTCAGAATTATACGGCTTGAAAATGAGGACGACAACAGCTGTAATTAATGCCAGTCTGATTCCAAAAATGATTGTTACTGCTAACATGACAGAAGAAGCTGTTAAAGGAACTAACATCGGTACTGAACTTATGATTATGCGCTGTGATGGTGGTGTTATGAACATCGAAGAGGTGCGAAAACGCCCAATTCTAACCATGCTTTCAGGATTAGCTGCTGGAGTAGCAGGAGCGCTAATGTATGAAAAAATCACTGATGGTATCTTCTTTGAAACAGGTGGAACAAGTGTTGACATATCAGTAATTAAAAACGGTAAAGTTATGATTAAATATGCTCAAGTAGGCGGGCACAAAACATATTTACAATCTTTGGATGTTCGTACACTTGGTTTAGCTGGGGGAACAATGGCTCAAATCAAGGATGGTAAAATTATCGACGTTGGACCACGAAGCGCACATATTGCCGGTGTTGCTTACGAATGTTTTGATGAAGCAAAAAACATGAAAAGTGCTACAGCTCACCTGATTTCTCCGAAAGAAGGAGACCCTTCGGATTATGTTATTGTCGAAGATCAAGAGGGAAATCGTTTTTCTCCTACACTTTGTGGAGCTGCTAATTTACTTGGCTATGTTCCAGAAGGAGATTATGCGGAAGGTGACAAAGTAACTTCGAAAATAGCGTGGGATGCTGTCGGTAAATTAGTCAACCAAAGTGGTGAAGCCGCAGCAAAACAAGCATTAGATTTAGCTATTACTAAGTTAAAGGTAGTCGTTGACGATTTAATTGAAGAATATGATTTAGATCCCAATATGCTTGTCTTAGTCGGTGGTGGTGGAAGTGCGCCAATCCTTGTTCCTGCGTTAGCAGAAAAATATGGAACGCATATGAAGTGGAAAGTTTCAAACAACGCTCCATTTATTTCAACTATCGGTGTTGCTTTAGCTATGGTCCGAGAAACATTAGAAAGAAGTATTGGAAATCCTTCTAAAGAAGATATCCGAAAAATACGTCAAGATATTATTGAAAAGATCGTAAAGTCTGGTGCTTTAGAAGAAACCGTGGATGTTTCTGTAGAAATTGATTCAGAACACAGCATCTTAAGAGCAATCGCAACCGGTGCAACAGAATTAAGATCTAAAAATTTAGGTGAGAAAAAACTAACAGTAGAGGAATTACAAAAAGTAGCCGCAACAACTTTAAATTGCTCAGAAGTTTCGATCAAAGCTTCAGCTGGACGCTGGTCTGTCTTCAGTGGACAACTCACTAAGAAGAAGTTTTTTGGTTTAATTAAATCAAAACAAACGCCAGTCGCCGTTTTAGATAGTGAAGGAGTTGCTAGATTTAAAAACCAGAATGCCGCTTATCTATTATTCCTTAAAAATGATAATGAAATTTTTGATGATTTTTTATATGATAATACTTCTTTTGGTGATGCGAATGCAACGATTCCTAGAATGTTTTTATTCTATAGAGAAAAAATGTTGGATTTAACTGGGATGCAGACGGCTGAACAAATGAAGTCTATCATGGAAGAAAAAATTAGTTCATTAGACAGTAATGAAAAAATCTTAGCTGTAGCCTATAGCTAAGAGGGTGGGAGGTGTTTGTTTGCTTAACCAAAATATTCCTTTATCTTCTTTTGATTTAGCTCAAAGAGAGATCTAAAAAAGCCCGATTTATGAAAGAATGTCAAAAGAACAAATAAGTTATTTTATCAATGAATCTTTACGAATTGGAAAAGAAGAAGCTCAAAAGTATCTTTTAAGCCATAAAAACATTTACCAATTACTCGATGAACATAAAATCTGCTATGAAGTTAAAAAAACTAAAAAGCAATACGAGAACTTTGTCTTACGTGGTGATATTAATTTTAAAAAAGAAAGTTGTAACATCACGATTTACGATGAATCTATTCATTCGATTTATTTAGATCACCGACATCGATTACCTAAAAGTTTAGAATTAAGTGAAAAACAAGCACTAGAATTGCATTTAGCTCATGAGTTTTTTCACTTTTTAGAATTCAAATCAGGAGTAACTGTTTCTGAAAGATTAGGAAAAATAAAGTTACCTGTTCTTTTAAACTTTGCTCGAAAGGTTGATGTTATTGAATGTTCTGAAATTGCGGCTCATTCGTTTGCTAAACAATTTTGTCGTTTAAAAGTTTTACCTAATTACTATGATCTCCATTATTTGTATCATCAAAATAAATAAAAAAAAGAAATAGAAAACAGGAGGAATTTAATGTGGATTCTTTAACCATGATCAAAGGTATTTTAATGTTAGTTATCTTTTTAGGTTTTGTTGGTTTACTCGTTTCAAAAAAATCCCCACAATTTTAGCGTTACCAATAATGGCGGTTGTTTTTGCTCTTATTGCTGGAGTCCCTTTTATGTCTAATAATGCTGAAGACATTACTATTTTCAAATCAATTGTCCAACAGGGTGCATCGAGGATGGCTGATGCAACCGCGGGGTTAATATTTGGAGCTTGGTTTGCTCAAATTCTAAATCGTTTGGGCATCACCAAAGGCATTGTTAAAAAAGCAGCTGAACTTGGTAGTGGAAAGCCATTACTGAATGCTATCGTCTTCTTTATCGTTACTGGGATTATCTTCACGGGTGGTAGTGGTCTTGGTATGTATATCTTAGTAGGTAACATTGTCATTCCAATCATGATTTCAACAGGGGTTTCAGCTTTTAATGCTGGCTTAATCCTTTTACTGGGTGGAACAATGGGCTCAATGATGAATGTTACTGGTTGGATCGTCATGGAACAAACGTTAGGTGTTAGTATGGATATTATCCGTGGAAATATCTGGATGCCGTTTATTTCATTTTTAATTATTTGTTTAATCTTAATTGTATTTTCAATTAAAAAAGATACAGGAAAACGTAAAACATGGTCAATGTCAAGTGAGGAAACTCAAGGTAAAAAGAATAATCGAGTGCCTATGATTTCATTCCTTTCACCACTTGTTCCTGTATTACTAGTTTATATTTTCAAAATGGATATTATTCCAGCTATTATTATTTCAATTCTCGTAGCACTAATCATTATCAGACCCAAACGCCCAATGCAAGTATTGTCTTCAGGTTTAATTGAAGGTATTCAAGATGTGGCAAGTCCAATTGCATTATTTATTGGTATTGGTATGCTTTTATCTTCTGTAGCAACACCAGAAGTATCAGGCGTGATATCACCAATTTTAAATATGATTATTCCTACTAGTCCGCTAGGCTATATTGCCTTCTTCACATTGTTATCACCGCTTGCTATCTATCGTGGACCATTAGCTCTTTATGGACTGGGTGCAGGTATTGGTGCCTTGATGATCCCTGGAGGTATGAACCCAGTCATGGTATTCATCGGAATGCAAGCCATTGGCGTTTTACAAGGCATTTCTGATCCAACTCAATCTTATACAATTTGGATTGCTGATTTTACTAGAACTGATGTGATCGATTATTTAAGAAAAACACTTTTCTGGTGTGTCGGCGGTGTCGCAATTTCAATTATTCTAGGTGTCGTTATCGCACTTTAGAACCATTGTCTTAATTAAATAGGTAGCGTCTAAATCATTTGAAATAACTATGATTTTTAGACGCTGCACTATTTTTTTATTTATAAATATTGCACTAAAACTAAGGAGAAAACAAATGATAAAAATTGATAAAATTAAGTTAAATCATGAAGAAGAATTAATGGGAATTGAAACGCACCCACGAATTTCTTGGTCACTCAAATCTGATCAAAGAGGAATTAAACAAAAAAAATATTGGATCCAACTATCGAATTCAGATGACTTTGAAACAATAATTTATTCTAGTTCTTGGATCACTTCTGAATGTAACTCTGGTATTTCTCTCACAGATGCTGATTTAAAATTAGTCAGTGGAAAACGATATTTTGTACGCATTAAAGTCATCTCAAATTTAAATGAGGAAAGTCCCTGGAGTAAATCGGCCTCTTTTGTTACTGGAGTTCTGACTCTTCCAGAATGGAAAAGTGATTTTATCTCAATTGAAACAAGTGAAGATAAGGATAATTCAAAAAATACACTTTTAAGAGGTTCTTTTAAAATTGAAAAAGAGGTTACAGAAGCCTATGCTTTTTTTACAGCTCAAGGTTTATATAAAGCGTATTTAAATGGGATTAAAATAGGGGACGATGAGCTCGCTCCAGGATGGACATCATATAATAAACGTTTACTATACCAAACATATGAAGTGACAGACTTGCTGACCAATGGTGAGAATATCTTAGGTGCTTCGATTGGTGCAGGCTGGTACAAAGGAAAGATGGGCTTTTTAGATCAAAGAAATAATTACGGCGAGCAAACGACATTCTTAGGTCAATTACTTATCCGTTTTACTGATGGAACGAGCTTAGTCTGGGGAACATCTGAAGATTTTATCGGGCATGATGGTCCAATTACGTTTTCTGAAATTTACGATGGTGAAACTTATGATGCACGACTTGAAAGAGAGGAATGGTTAAATCAGGGAACTCTCAACGATTACAGTGAGTGGAAACAAGCGAAAAAGAGCCCCGTATCTAAAAATATTCTTGTTTCACAACCAGCGAATCGTGTGGGTGTCAATGACGTTTTAGAGGTTAAGCAATTATTAGAGACCCCTAAAAAAGAACGTGTTTTAGATTTCGGGCAAATTTTAACCGGATGGGTGGAATTTAAAGTCGATGCGCCGGCGGGCAGTAGGGTTGTTCTTGAGTGTTTTGAAGTGTTAGATCAAGATGGAAATGTTTATTTGGATAATTTAAGAACGGCAAAACAAAAAATAACTTATATTTGTAAAGGAACAGGAGAGGAAATTTATCATCCTTCATTTACTTTTCAAGGTTTTCGATATGTTAGAATCACAGAATATCCTGGTAACCTGAATACTGCTGATTTTAAAGCAGAAGTTATTCATTCAAAATTAGAATTTACTGGAGCGTTCGAAAGTAGTCATCCTTTGTTAAATCAACTTCATCATAACATTCAATGGAGTTTAAAAGGTAATTTTGTTGATGTACCGACAGACTGTCCCCAACGAAATGAGCGAATGGGCTGGACTGGAGATGCTCAAATTTTTTGTCAAACAGCAAACTTCATCACCAACAGTTATGGTTTTTTCAGCAAATGGCTTCAAGATGTTAAGGCGGATCAGTTACCTGAGGGAGGTGTTCCTCATGTCGTTCCAGATATCATCACAGGACATCCCAAAGCTGCTGATGATTGGTTGTTAAGCCAAGGGACTCACTCTGCAGCAGCTTGGGCAGATGTGGCCGTCATTGCCCCTTGGGTCTTATATTTAAATTTTGACGACAAGGAAATACTACTTCAACAATTTGACAGTATGAAAAAATGGATTGACTTCATGAAAAAAATTCTGTTGACTATATTTGGAACTATAAACTTCAATTTGGAGACTGGGTAGCTCTTGATGCTGAAGAAGGTAGTTATTTTGGTGCGACACCTAATGATTTAACGTGCACTGCTTATTTTGCCTATTCAACAAACCTATTTTCAAAAATATGCTCAATTTTAGGGAAAGATGAACTAGCACAAGAATACACAAATCTATACAAAAATATTATTAAAAAATATCAACAGGAGTTCTTCACTAGCGACGGGATTTTAAAAATCGAAACACAAACAGCTCACATAATCTCATTGTATTTTGATTTAATTCCAATGGAGTGGAAAGCTGGCGTTGCCGAAGGATTAATCGAATTATTAGCGGAACATGATGGGCACTTAGTCACTGGTTTTGTAGGCACACCTTACTTTTGTCATGCTCTTAGTGAAAATGGCTATGTTGATGCAGCTTATGACTTATTATTAAAAGAAGATTTTCCATCTTGGTTTTATCAAATCAAACAAGGAGCAACAACCATTTGGGAACATTGGGATGGTATTAGAGAAGATGGGACAATGTGGAGCCCTGATATGAACTCATTTAATCATTATGCTTATGGTGCGATTGGAGAATGGGTATATGAAAAAATACTGGGTATCGAAACAAATGAACAGAATCCAGGTTATAAAAAAATAAAGATCAAACCTTTAGTAAATAATCATTTAGAATATGCTGGAGGCTCTTATGAAAGTATCCGAGGAACAATTTCTGTTTTTTGGGAGTATATTGACAAACAAACCGTGAAACTTAACGTGAGCATTCCAGTAAACACTTCGGCTACAGTTACTTTAGTTAATTGTATTAAAATTTTAGAGGCAGACGATGTTTTATTTGAAAGTGTCAATCAAGACTACGAAGCAGATATTCTGTCGGGTAATTATACTTTTATTTATAATATAAAATAATATTTTTACTCAATTTTATCGATTAAGTTCATAAGATAATAGATTTGTCTAGTTAGCAAATTTATTTTTTATGAACTTTTTTAAATAAATTAGAAAATAACGAGGATTCGTTTTATAATAGTAGTTATAATAGAAAATAGAGGTGGATAAAATGACAAAAATAGCAATTGTTGGTAGTATGTCAACTGATTTTGTAGTCACAACGGACATCATTCCAGTTGAAGGAGAGACAGTAATTGGCTCTAGCTTTAACACTTTTTTAGGAGGAAAGGGGGCCAATCAAGCTGTGGCTTCCAGCCGTGCCGGAGCTAAGACTTTTATGCTAGGTGCGGTAGGAGACGATTCATATGGTCAAGCTATCGTTAATAATTTAGAATCTAATGATGTTCAAGTGGGAATGATGGCTGTTGTTGAAGGGGTTTCAAGTGGTTCTGCTCATATTCAAGTAAAAGATGGAGATAATCGAATTGTTATTGTTCCTGGAAGCAACTATTGCCTCACCAAAGAGTTACTTTTACCTTATTTAAAAGAATTACAAACAATGGATTTAATTGTAATGCAAAATGAAATACCTTTTGAAACAATTGAATATGTGATTAATCAATGTGATGAATGGAAGATTCCTGTTTTGTTTAATCCTGCTCCAGCGATTTTACTATCTAATGAATTATTGGAAAAAGTAGCTTATCTAACACCCAATGAAACTGAATTTGCTGTGATGTTTCCTAATGAAGAATTAGATGACGTTCTCAAAAAATATCCAAATCGGTTAATTGTAACACTAGGAAGTAAAGGAGCGGTTTATCACGATGGAAAGCAGGTCGTTTATGTTCCTGCCGATAAAGTCACTGTGGATAAAATTATTGATACAACAGGAGCCGGGGATACTTTTAATGGGTATTTTGCAAGTTGTATTATGCAAGAGTATTCACTTTTTGAAAGCATCCAGTTAGCAAATAAAGCAGCTGGTCTAAGCATACAAAAAGCAGGAGCACAACAAGGGATACCTTTGATGGCCGACGTATTAGCTAAAATAAATTCTTAGTCTACTTTATAAAAAGAAGGACCTGAATCCTATTTGTGATTATTTTAAATTATTTTCTTGCAGTTTGTTGACAGTATGGTATGATGATTAGAAAAATTAGGAGGAATAATAATGGGATTAAATGAATTTATTTTAGGTCTTAGTAATTTAGAAATGATTACACGTGCTCCTGGCTTTTTTAAATTTACGGAACACACTGTTGCAGCCCATTCGTATCGTGTGGCTTCGATTTCTCAAGTCTTAGCTGACATTGAGGAACAAGCAGGTTTAAAGATTGATTGGAAAAGACTCTATGAAAAAGCTTTAAATCATGATTACACTGAGCGGTTTATTGGCGATATTAAAACTCCTGTTAAATATGCAAATAAAGAATTACGTGGCATGTTACAAATTGTTGAAGAAAAAATGACTGCTGAATTTATCTCTCAAGAAATTCCCCTTGAATTTCAAGAAATCTATGAGCGCCGATTATGTGAAGGAAAAGACGAAACCTTAGAAGGTCAAATTTTGGCTGTGGCTGATAAAGTTGATCTACTTTATGAGTCATTTGAAGAAATTGTCAAAAATAATCCTGAACCAGTTTATAAAGAGATGTTTTTTGAGGCTGTTAAAACAATTAGTTCCTTTGAACATTTGGCTTCTGTTCGTTATTTTTTTGAAACCATCTATCCTGAACTTGTTAATCGTGATTTTTATGGTAAAAACAAGTTTATTCAACAGGTAAATACTATTATTAATGCAGAAACATCTTTGAATATCTAAAGTCTAGTCTGTTTTTATCTAACTCTTTTTGTTATGATAAAGACAGACTTTTTTGAAAGGATGAATCAGATGAAAGAAAAACTACGTTCTCTAAGTTATTTTTTATTACTTATCTTAGTGAGCGCTATAATTGGCTATCTTTTAGGAAAATCAGGAAGAGTTACTTCTTTGACGATGGAAGATTTACTATGGTTTATTCTGTTTGGTGGGGTGTCATTCATCCTACATTTATTTATTCACGAAGCAGGACACGCTTTTTTCGGAAAAATTTCTGGGTATGACTTGTTAAGTTTCAGAGTTTTTTCATTAATATTCGTGCGTAGTCAAGAGACTAAATGGATATTAAAAAAAGAAAAGGTTCCTGGTACACTCGGTCAGTGTATTATGGTCCCTCCTTTGCGTGAAAAGTTTCATTTTAAACTTTACTTGTTAGGTGGGGGAGTAGCAAATATACTTCTATCTTTTTTCGCTTTAATTTTATTTCCAACCTCTCCTTTTAGTTGGTCTTTCTTTTTATTAGGCTCCCTTTTTTGTTTTATCAATCTAATACCAATGGGGTTTAACGATGGAAAAACACTTCAATTGGCTTTAAAAAATCCAGAGAATGCTTATAAACTTTGGATACAATTAGATGTTGTTCAACGAATGAATAGAGGAGAAACTTATCAAGAGTTACCAGAAGACTATTTTAAATTTAAACAGGCTCCTTCAAAAAACAAAAAAACTTATTTAGATGATTATCTTGACTTCTTGTCATTAGGCTTGTTTTTAGAGCAGAACGATTGGGATAGAGCGGATGAAATTATTTCTCGAAAATGGGAAGACCTCTCCTTTTTAATCTTACCTTATCAATTAGAATTAAAAAAACAGGCTTATTATGTTTGGGGATATTTAGATAAAAATGAAAAAGAGGTAGCGAATCTAAAAAATGAGCAAACCTTTCAAAGATATATAAAAGAAAGTAAAGCTGAAAATATTTTAATTAAAGCTGTTTTGGTTTGGCGCCAAGATAAAGATCAAGTCACTGCTTTAGAGCAACTTGATTTAGCCGAATCACTGTTAGGAAAAGAAAATGGCCTCGTGGAACAAAAATTAATCTGTGAAAAAATTGAATGGTTCCGAAATGAAATCGTTAATGAGATGATTAATTAAGCAGGAAAAAGAATGACTTTTAAAAGCAAGGAAAAACATATTCTCGCTAGTACTATCTTTCTAATCATAAAATAGTATAATAAATCTATTGAATGAAATTCTTATCGGAGGGACATCATGCCAACTTTATCTGATGTTGCTAAAAAAGCAAACGTATCAAAAATGACCGTTTCTCGTGTCATAAACCATCCTGAAAAAGTAACAGATGAATTAAAAGAGTTAGTCTTTAAAGCGATGAAAGAACTTAATTATAAACCAAATGTCGCTGCTAAAGCATTAGCCAACAATCGCACCCAAGTTATCAAGTTTTTTATTTTAGAAGAAATTGATACAACAGAACCTTATTATATGAATTTATTGATGGGGATTTCGAAAGAGTTAGATAAACATCAGTACTCACTTCAATTGGTAACGGAAAATAGCTTTGATGTCGGACAAAGTGATGGATACATCATTACTGGCATGCGAGATGATGATTATGAATGGATTGATGGTTTAGAAAAACCTTTTGTTTTATTTGGAGAAAACCGGTATGGTTATGACTTTGTTGATACGAATAATGCTAATGGAACTAAACTATCAACACAGCATGCAATTGATAATCAATTTGATCAAATCGTTTTTATTGGAATGGATGTAAAAGAGCCTTTTGAATATTCGAGAGAGGCCGGTTACATCAATACCATGCAAAAATATCAACGTGTTCCTGAAATTTATCGATTTAAAAATCGTTCGCGATATTCGTACCAGTTTATAGTAAATGAATTTCATCAATTTAAGAAGAAAACAGCTTTCGTTTGTAGTAGTGATCGATTAGCGATTGGCATTCAACGTGGAATTCTTGAAATGGAAGGACAAATTCCTGAAGAGTTTGGTGTCATCGGTTTTGATGGGGTTTTTCTTGACCAAATTGCCTACCCACGCTTAACTACAGTTAAACAACATGTTATAGAGATGGGCGCAGCCTGTGCAAAAATGTTGTTAAATAAAATAAAACAACAAGGGGCGCCACAAGGTAATCAATTATTTGAGCCAGAATTAATCATTCGTTCGAGCACTGTACGAAAAGAAAATAGTAAAAAATAAAAGACTGACTCAAAGTCAGTCTTTTATTTTACTTAATCTTTCATTTAAATACCTTTTAATGAAAGAGGATTCCTTCTCTCATTTTGTTAGCGTTAACACTCATTTTAGTGTTGTTTATTAAGTTAACTTTCCCTAAACTATGGATGAAGTAAGTTTATAAAGGAGGAAATAACTTTGTCGAAATCTTGGTGGCAGAATGCAGTTGTTTACCAAATCTATCCAAAAAGTTTTAAAGATACAAATCATGATGGGATTGGAGATATTGCTGGGATTATTGAATCTTTGGATTATATCAAATCAATCGGAGTGAATACGCTTTGGTTAAATCCGATTTTTATTTCACCTCAAATTGATAACGGTTACGATGTTTCTAATTATTATGCGATTGATCCGATTTTTGGCTCCCTTGAGGATGTTGAAAAGTTGATTGATGAAGCGCATCAACGAGATATAAAAATTTTATTTGATTTAGTATTGAATCATACTTCTAATCAACACCCATGGTTTAAAGAAGCGTTAAAGGGACCAGATAATATTTATCGTGACTATTATCTATGGCAAAAACCAGCTGAGAATGAAAACGTTCCAAATAATTGGGCTTCTTTTTTTGGAGGCTCTGTTTGGGAAAAAGATGAATTAAGTAATGACTATTATTTTCATTTATTTGCTAAAGAAATGCCCGATTTAAATTGGAAAAATCGAGAAGTTCGGCGTGCTATGCTAGATATTGCACTTTTTTGGTTGGATAAAGGGATTGATGGCTTTCGTTTAGATGCATTTATTCATATGGCAAAAGCTGATTTTTCATTACAGGTTGAGAATATCCCTCTTGGTGACATTGCCATTGCAGAAGAATATTATGCTAATTTGCCAAGTGTAGTTCCTTACCTATCTGAATTCATCGGAAAGCTGAGAGCTGTAAAGCCCGATATCTTTATTATTGGTGAAGCCGCTTCGGCCACTCCTAAACTGGCCAAAGAGTATATTGGAGAGACGCTGTGTAATACGGTTATCTCTTTTGATCATTTTACCGAAAAAATAGTAGAGAAAAATGGCTTAGTACCAAAAGAAATCGCTCATCGGACACTTGATATTCCTAATTTTAAAAAGAAGATTAAGGCTTGGCAAGAGGAGTTAGCTGATACTGTAATGCCAACTCTTTATTGGAACAACCATGACATGCCAAGAGTCGTCTCTCGATTTGGTAATACAGCTGAGTATCGGCTTAAAAGTAGTCTCTCTTTAGCAACAGCAATGTATCTACTTCGTGGAATTCCAGTGATTTACTATGGTGAAGAAATAGGAATGAAAAATTTAGAGATTACCAATATCAATCTTTTTAGTGAACCTAAAGCAATGGGACACTATATTCATCTTTTAGAAAATGGATTTGATCGGATAGAGGCACTTAATCGAATTACAAATGTCAATAAAGAGGCTAGTCGAGGAGCAATGCAGTGGGATGGTACGATCAATGCTGGCTTTTCTAGTAAACAGCCCTGGCTAGGCGTTAACGAAGAAAAGACTGTTAATATTGAATTTGAAAATGAAGATCAAACATCGACATTGGCCCATTATCGCTTTTTATTAGAGTTAAAAGCAACGCCACTTTTTGAAGAAGGACAGGTGACTTTTTTAGAAACGAGTGAGTTCCAAATTGCTTATGAAAGAAGACTTGGACAAGAAAGAGCTCTTATTTTATGTAATCTAAGTGAACGAACAAGTTCAGTACCTGAGTGGCTTGCTAATTATTCAGATTGGACCATTGAACGGGGGACTAACGACCAGTTACCCAAGACTAACTTAGCACCCTATGATTTTTATCTTTTAAAAAATAAATAATGACAAATAAAGGGGATTTTTAATTATGGAGAGAGCAGCATTTTTACACCGACCAGATAGTGAATACGCCTATCTGTATAAAGCAGATAAACTACACGTTCGTCTTAGAACCAAAAAAGATGATGTTAAAAGTGTTGAGATTATTTCAGGTGATCCTTATTTAATTAATGAAGATAAGTGGTATGAAGAAACACAAGCAATGAAAAAAATCGCTCAAACTGAAGATTACGATTATTGGTTAATCGAATTAGGGGCAAAATACCGTCGGGTTCAATATGCCTTTGCTTTAACAGGATGGGATAGAGAACAACTTTTTTATGGTGATCGAGGTATTTTTAAACTAACGGATACAGTCAAAGAGAAAGCTGAAAATTATTTTAGAATGCCTTACTTTCAAGAAATCGATCGTTTCAAAGCGCCTGAATGGGTGAAAGAAACTGTCTGGTATCAAATTTTTCCAGAACGGTTTGATAACGGAGATGCGAGTAATGATCCTGCTGGGACCCTGAAATGGGGGAGTAAAAACCCAGCGACAACGGATTTTTTTGGTGGTGATTTACAAGGGGTGATTGATCATTTAGATTATTTAGAAGAACTTGGCATTAATGGTCTTTATTTTTGTCCCATTTTTAAAGCCACATCTAATCATAAATACGACACAATTGATTATTTTGAAATTGATCCTGATTTTGGCGACAAAGCTAAATTTAAAGAATTAGTTGATGAAGCTCACAAACGAGGCTTTAAAATCATGTTAGACGCTGTTTTCAACCATTTTGGAAATCATTCACCCCAATGGCAAGATGTTCTAGAACATGGTGAGCATTCAAAGTATAAAAATTGGTTTCAAATTCATGACTTTCCAGTTCAAGAAGGAGATGAGGACAGTCGGCGTGATTTAAACTTTGATACGTTTGCCTTTACCCCTCGTATGCCGAAATTAAACACAGCAAATCCTGAAGTTATTGATTATTTATTAGAGATTGCGACCTATTGGATTAAAGAATTTAATATTGATGCTTGGCGATTAGACGTTGCTAATGAAGTCGATCACCATTTTTGGAAGAAATTTTACAAAGCAACTACGGCAATTAAAGCTGATTTTTATATCTTAGGTGAAATTTGGCATTCTTCTCAAAGTTGGTTACAAGGAGATGAATTCCATGCTGTAATGAACTATGCCTATACTGAAACGATTGTTAATTATTTTGTTAAAAAAGAAATTTCAGCAACTAAGTTAGCTAGTGGGCTATTTGAACAATTGATGCTTTACCGCGAGCAAACAAACCAAGTCATGTTCAACTGTCTTGATTCACACGACACGGCTCGGTTACTGACATTATGTAACGGAGATAAAGACTTAGCCAAAATGACATTGGCATTTACTTTCCTACAACAAGGATCTCCTTGTATTTATTATGGAACAGAGATTGGAATGGATGGCGGAAATGATCCTGATTGTCGAAAATGTATGGTCTGGGATCCTGAAAAACAAGATTTAGACTTTTTAAGTTTTATGAAAAAATTAATTCAACTAAGAAAAGAAGAACAAAAGGTACTGTCTTATGGCCAATTAATTTTCAATGAATTAAACAACGATACTCGTTTTCTTGTGTTTTCAAGAAATGAGCAAGACTCAAAAGTGACGGCTTATTTTAATAGTGACGATACTGAACAGGAAGTCATCATTAATGGAACGCTACTACTGACTCAAAATGTTGCTGTTGAGGGAAATAAAGCGATAATCAGTAAAAATGGTTTTCTAATTATCAAATAGTTAAGCTGTTATCGGTAACATTATAAAAACGGTTGCATTGAAAGGTGTAACACTCTAATCTAAGAGTGTAAACAACAATTACTTAGGAGGTTTAATCATCATGAAAAAGAATTTGAAAAGATTTGGTCTAGGTTTATTAACCGCTGGGTTAGCTTTGACTTTAGTTGCTTGTGGAAATAGTGATAAAAAGAAAGCTGACAAAAAAGAAGATGATAATACATTAACCGTTTCAGTTGACAAAGGGTATATTAAATACCTTGAAGAAATTAAAGGGGACTTCGAGAAAGAAAATAAAGTGAAAGTTAAACTAGTTGAAAAAGATATGTTCGAACAATTAGAGGCGCTTTCATTAGATGGTCCCGCTGGCAAAGCACCTGACGTTATGATGTCAGCGTACGACCGATTAGGACCCTTAGGCCAACAAGGTCATTTATCTGAAGTCAAATTAAGCGACGATTCAATTTATAATGATCGGGATAAACGTCAAGTAACTGTAGATGGTAAATACTACGGAGCACCTGCGATTATCGAAACCTTAATTTTATATTATAATAAAGATTTAATTGATAAAGCGCCTACAACTTTCCAAGAATTAGAAGAAATTGCGAAAGACGAAAAATATGCTTTTCCAGAAGAAAAAGGGAAAAATGTTGGTTTCTTAGCAAAATGGACTGATTTTTTATAGTACTTATGGATTATTAGCTGGTTACGGCGGTTATGTTTTTGGTAAAGATGGGACTGATCCTAAAGATGTCGGCTTAAATAATAAAGGTTCGATTGAAGGGATTACTTACGCAACAGAATGGTTTAAAAATGTTTGGCCAAAAGGAATGATGGATGTTAAAAGTTCACAAGACTTTATTGACACTCAATTCAATGGCGGAAAAACAGCTGCAATTATTAATGGACCTTGGGCTGCTGCTAGCTACAAAGATGCTGGCGTAAACTTTGGAACTTCTAAAATACCAACTCTTGTGAATGGTGGAAAATATGAAGCCTTCGGTGGAGGTAAAGCTTGGGTTATTAGTAACTATGCTAAAAATAAAGAAGTTGCTCAAAAATTAGTAGATTACTTAACAAATGAAGCAAATCAAAAGAAATTATATGAAGTAACCAATGAAGTGCCTGCAAATGGTAAAGCCAAAGAATTTGCTGCTAAGAGTGAGGATGAATTAACAAAAGCCGTTATCGAGCAATATGAAAGTGCCGATCCAATGCCAAATATTCCAGAAATGGCTGAAGTTTGGGCTGGTGGTGAAAATCTAATGTTTGATGCTGCCTCAGGAAAACAAACTCCTAAAGAAGCCGCAGATAATGCTGTTAAAATTATTGATGAAAATATTGCCCAAAAATACGGAGAATAAAAAGTATTTTAAACAGCGGAGATTTTAAATAAACTCTCTGCTGTTTTTTTTAAAAGATAGGAGAAAAGTCATGACAAACTCAACAAATAAAAAAAATGTCAAAAAAGCAATCCTGTTGTCACTAATTCCTGGACTCGGTCAATTTTATAATAAACAAAAAGTAAAAGGGACACTCTTTTTAGGAGTATTTATTCTATTTTTATTCGAATTATTTTCATTTGGCTTTAATGCCATCGAAAACTTCATCACTCTTGGTACTGTCCCAATGGAAGATCATTCCTTATTTTTACTGATTGAGGGTACCATGCAAATTATCATTACCATTATCTTTCTAATTTTTTATATTTTCAATTTAATTGATGCTAAAAAAATAGCTAAAAAGTGGAATGAAGGTTTGGCTGTTAATACAACAGCTAAAGAAACAGTAACAGCTGTATTGGATCAAGGTTTTCCTTATTTATTAACATTACCAGCTTACTTGGTGATGATTGTTGCTATTATTTTTCCAGTTATGGTTACGCTGTTCATGGCCTTTACAAATTATGATTTTAAACATATCCCACCAGCAAGCTTAATTGATTGGGTTGGCTTTAAAAACTTCTTTAGTATTTTCTTTTTAAGTTCTTATCGTGCCACGTTCACCTCAGTTTTCAGCTGGACGATTATTTGGACTGTTTGTGCAACGACTTTACAAATTGTTCTAGGTGTTTTAACAGCTGTTATTGCTAACCAATCCTTTATCAAAGGAAAACGTTGGTTTGGGGTGATTTTCCTATTACCATGGGCAGTACCAGCTTTCATTACTATCTTAAGTTTTTCAAATATATTTAATGATAGTATCGGAGCGATTAATACCCAGGTAATTCCTTTTATTAATCACTTACCACTTGTTGAAATCGCTCCAGTCTATCACGGATGAAGATTTAGAACGTATTAAAACGATAAAAATTGAAAAATATCAATTAATTGCAATGCCGTCTAATTTAAAAAATTCTAACATCCTAATCAGTCCATCAATAAAAGAATTTGAAACATTAAAAAATGGAATGGCTTTTAAAAAAAATCTTTAGATCTTAAAGATAGTAATAAGATAAGTTTTTCATTACAATATCCTAAAAAATTTGATGGTCAGAATATTAAAACTAAACAACAATTTATTACTAAATTGAATGATGAATGGAACAATCAAAATGCGATTTATCGACGTTTGAGTTCTATCTTATTATTAACCCTACTCATCTCGATTAGTTTTACCTTCTTTGTTTTTGGAACTAGTTTTTTTATTTGGCTGACACGAAAAAATCATTTATCAAATATTAAAACGTTCAAAGAAGCTTTAAATTTAATCCTTAATGCTTCTTTTATTCCTACTCTTAGTGCGATGATTATAGGTTTTATTCAATACGATATTACATTAATGTTGACTGTTCAATCGATGGGATTAGCCTTGATGATCTTAATGATTTTTGTTAAAACTAAATTTAACGATAGCTTAGCAAAAGAAGAAAGCAGTTTGACAAATACTTTAACCTAAAATATAAAATAAGAACTGGGAATGACTTCTTTATTGAAGTCATTCCCAGTTCTTTTAATTATTTTGTTTTACTTCCTCAAAGGCTGATAATCCAGCATAAACCTCATCTTTAAGTATGTTTTTGTGATATTTTTTAATTCGATAAATATGATAGATAAAGACTGCGATATTAGCGATAAGCGCTACGAAACTCGCAATGAATAATGCTTTTGAACTGTGACTGCTTTGAACAGAAAATTTAGATTCACCGACAAATTGAGGAAATGACATCGTGAACATCATCCAAAAAGCAAGAGTTTGTGCCCGATGCTGTAGCCAAGCCCCTTTTTTTATGAAAAAGGCTGGGATAGTACATGATATTAATAGTGCGGCCCCAGCATAAAAAGAATGGTCTGAGACGCAATTATATACGTAAGCAAAATTCCATAAATCATAAGCGATGATCCAGAACCACATTTGATCTGCCCAAATCATATCTTTTTGTTTGTCTTTACTAATTTGGATTCCTAGCCAACCTGAAATAGTTAAAATATTAAGAATACCTGCGACACCATTCATAATATTCCAAACTCCACCATTCATGAAAACACCGTCAATCATACCATGTAGAGAATAGACTTGAAAATCTCTAATCACAGCTTCCATAATGTTGATTGCTAATATAAGCGCTGGAAAAGCAAGTAAATATTTATTTTTATCTGCTCCCTTGATAAAACGAAGGGCTAAAAAGCCTAAACAACCAGCTAAAGCAGAATAAACTTTAACCCAGTGAAACCAAGTTCCAGTACTACTACCAGCGCCAGCAGTAGTGGGCCATACAAAAATAGTTAAAATAATTGGTAATGCTGTAAATAAAATAATAGCAATCCACTTGTTTGATCGAGCAAGTTCATTCATCAACATGAGTCCAGCTACAACGCCAAACCACATTAAAACAGAATACCAAGGGATAGATTCAAAGAAAAACATAAAAAAACCTCCAACAATAAATTAAATTCTTTTTCACATGTGATTGAATTCACCTTTATCATAAGTTGTTATTTTAAAAAAAGATATAAACAAAACAGGTGAAATGCCTAAATTAAGGGAATTCACCTGTCGTTTTAATCTTATTTATTGTGATTATCAGAGACTATCAACTGAATAACGCCGCGGGTGACACGTTCAATACGATTAATTAAATCTACTTTCGGTTCTTCAAGTCGAGTATTTAACCAATGAACGACTTGTGCTACAATTCCTCGTCCGTAAAAATCAGCGATTTCATGGGTGAGTTTCTGAGAAACACAATATTTTTCAGTAATACTGATTAACATATCGTACGTGATATCGTATAAAAAAAGTTCTAAGCGATCACGACTGAGTGAATTAAAAGTATTTAAGCAAAACTTTTTATTTTCTTCTGTATAATTAAGGACCTTCATAAGTCCTTCTTTCCAATTATCAAGCTGGCGAAAAGCCTCAAGATCAATGACGATTTCATGAGCGTAAGTCCATTCAAGTAATTCATTGATATCATAGAAGTGATAATAGAAGGTATTCCGAGAAACACCTGCTTTTTCAGTTACATCATGGATTGTTATTTTATCAAAAGGAATAATGAGCATTACTTCTTTTAAAGCAGTGGATAGGGCTGACTTAGTTAAATTCAAGCAGATACTTCCTTTCTAACTTTTCCCTAGATTTATTTTGGTTAAATTTTTTAAAACGAGCGTAGTAAATTTTTCAAATAAATCTTATTGTAACATATGTAAATAGTTAACAAACTAAAAATCTGTTCTTTATTTTTTAATGTTAAGCAATTAATTATTGTAATATAATTAACAAGTAAAGGAAGAAAAAGGTATCGAACAACAAGTGAGGGGGAATAAGTTTTCCAGCATATAAATAGCAAGAATAAAGAAGCGTGTTAACTTATGAGGCGTTAGTCAAACGGTCAACTAAAACAAGAAAACAACCGTTCTTTTATGCGGTAAAAAAAGAATAAAAGACACTACGAATTTTATCTCTTAAGTATCTTTTATTCTGATTTTTAACTCATTTATTCTTGCCGATTAAGTTGACTTTTGCTAAAGAGAACAGTCAAAAATATTAAGAAATTAATCTTAATGACTATGAATAGCTTAATAAATGATTGGGAATTCTTATTAGTGATCTCTGTTTTGGGGATTAGTATTAAAAGGAGATAGGTAAGTTAAGACACCACTCTTTTTGACTAGACTTTCACTACTCGCTGGTTTAATTAGAAAATATTCTGAAGAGATATCAAATGGAGGAGTGATGGAAAAATTTTTCGCTTCTTGATAACCAAAACGAAGGTAATAGTTAGGATCACCCAATATACTAATAAATTGGTAATCACCCAAACTAATCGTGGTTTCTAGAGCTTGCATAAGTTGACTGCCAATTCCTTGGCTTTGAAAATGAGGTAAAACACATAACGGAGCAACTGCCAAACCTTTACACTGTATTTTATTATTTTTAATAATTGTGACTTCGCTTAAGAAACAGTGAGCGATTAGTTGGTTTTCTTTCTCATAAACAAACTCAAATTCTGGACAATGAGAAGCCTCCAATCGAAGCCGTTCAACCAATTCAGCTTCACCATGATAACCATGCTCACTCTCTGCAAAACTTCCTTTAATCAAGGTTACTACCTCTTCATGGTCTTTTTCTTCAACATGACGTATCATCTGTCCACTCCTTCTAGCTTAAAGCGAATTCAAAATCGGCAGGAGTCATTTTCCCTGTATACGTCTGACGATATTGAACTGGGGTAAGCTTGATTTCTTTTTTGAAAATACGACTAAAATAAGCCGGGTCAATATAACCAACCGCTTCGGCAACTGCTGCGACGCTTTTTTCAGTCGTCGTCAACATTTTTTTTGCTTGTTCCAAACGATAAAAAGTTAAATACTCTACAAAAGTCATTCCCACTGCTTCTTTAAATAATTTACTAACATAGTTCCGATGAAGGTGAGAGAATGCTGCTAAAGTATCTAAAGTGATTAACTCTTGATAGTTTTTATGAATGTATTGAATCATTTGATTTGTTAATTCTTTTTTATTATCTGTAATGGGTTCAGAAGTATAGTGAAGCAAGGAAACTTGATTAAGTGCTAAGATACTTCGGTGAATACTTTGCTGACATTCTGCTTGATTGAGGGGACGAACTAAGTAATCAATCGCTCCACAACGCAAAGACTTATGTAAATTTTTGAAGTTTTCAACCGAATCAATCAAAATTGTTTTCATATTGGGCTGATTTTGTAAGATTTCTGTTTTGTAACGAAAAGGTTCATTCATCTGTGGACTAACATCTAAAATTAGTAGATCAATTTTATGTGATTTTGATAATTGGATGGCTTGTTCTGTTGTACTCGCATCTGGTAAAAGAACAACGTTAAAAAAATCTTGCCGGATCATTTTCTTTAAAAATTGGCGATCAGTCTCAAAAGTTGTTGCAATAAGAACATGACACATTACGTTTCCTCCTCATTTATCGATAGTACAATTATACCATAATCTTTACTTTGTGAAAAAGAACAACCCTTGCTTTTGGTGATAATTTAACGGCTTGTGTTAAATGTTTCAAAGTTGCTTAAGATAATCCTAATTGTGCCTCTAATCGTCCTAAAAAAACGCTTACTCTCATAGTAAGATGGACTTATAAGAAAACAAGGGGGAATAAAACATGATTTTAGATTACGAAGTAGCAAACACAACTGAAGTAAACGATTTGATAGAAAAGGCAACTAAGGCTCAAATGGAATACGCTCATTTTTCACAAGATGCTGTCGATAAAATTGTCACTGCCGTTAGTAAAAATTTAGCGCAACAATCTGTTAGTTTAGCCAAATTAGCTCATGAAGAAACTGGATTTGGAAATGTCATAGACAAAACAACAAAAAATTTATTCGCAAGTGAAACACTTTATGAAAGTATCATCGATATGAAGACAGTAGGAATTATTGAAGAAGACCTTGAACAAAAATTAATGAAAGTTGCCGTTCCGCTAGGGATTATTGCGGCATTAGTTCCGTCTACTAATCCAACATCTACTACTATTTTCAAGGCAATGATTGCACTTAAAACACGAAATGCTATTGTATTATCACCACATCCAAAAGCATTAGCATCTATTACAGCAACTGTTGATTTCATTAACGAAGCAGCCATTAGCGCGGGAGCACCTGCTAATTTAGTCCAAGTGATTGCTCATCCCACTTTGGAAGGAACTCAAGAATTAATGCAACATCCAAAAACCGCGCTTATTTTAGCAACAGGAGGATCTGCAATGGTCCGTGCCGCTTATTCTTCTGGTAACCCTGCAATTGGCGTTGGTCCAGGGAATACACCTGTTTTAATCGAAAAATCAGCCAACATTGAAAAAACAGTAGATGCGATCATCACTAGTAAGACCTTTGATAACGGAACCATTTGTGCTTCAGAGCAAGCTTTAATTGTTGAACAATCAATTAAAGAGCAGGTGATTAAAGAATTAATAAAACAACAAGCTTACTTCATGAATAAAGATGAAAGCAAAAAAGTCGGTGCTTTTATTATGCGTGAAAATGGTTCGATGAATCCAGAAATTGTTGGCAAGCCTGCAATTGAAATCGCTAAAATGAGTGGTTTTGATGTTCCGAAAGAAACAAAAGTTTTAATTTCAGAACAAACAACAATTAGCCAAGATAATCCATACTCACGTGAAAAATTATCGCCTATTTTAGCAATGTATACCGTCCAAAATTATCGTGAAGGGATTGAAATGAGTCGAACACTTTTATTCAATGAAGGGGCAGGTCACACTGCTGTCGTTCATACTGAAAATGATAAGGTTGTCAAAGAGTTTGGCCTAGTGATGCCTGCTTCAAGAATTCTTGTCAATACATTAGCAGCACTAGGTGCAATCGGGGGAACAACTAATCTTGCTCCATCATTGACTTTAGGCTGTGGAGCGATTGGTGGCAGTAGTCTTTCTGAAAATGTTCATGTTGCTGAATTAATCAATACTAATATCATCGCTTACGGTGTACGTTAATTGAATCGTTCTTTTCCTTTATCCCTAAGATCATCATTCGTGATGATCTTTTTTTGTTTTAAAGTGGAACTTAAGTCATTATGTTAACTCATCGATCGTCATTTTTAAAAGTTACTTCATTTTTTTGATACTTAATTGATTTTTTAACAATTTTTCAAAAGTAAAATTTACCATCTCTTAAAAAAATTTGGTATGATTGGTAAGATAAGTTTGATAAAGATAGAAGGTTAGATAATGTTAGATAATGATAAAGAAGAATATGGGCTAGTAGAATTTCGACCATTGTCGAATAAAGAACGTTGGGAAACGTACGCTAAATTAACAACCCCACAGCGAGCAGTCATTGATGCCCATCGTAAGTATTTAGTCCGTTCTGAATTTGTAAAAAACACTTATTTAAAAGCTTCAGATTGGTACTTCGTCGATTTGAAAATCGATGCTCGTTATCCTGAAAAATATGAAACGAAATATATGCTCTATTGTGAATGCGGTCGCCGCTTAAAATACCAGTATATTATTGCTTCAAAAAAAACGGGTCAAGAAATAAAATTGGGGAGTCAGCATTTTAAAGACCATCTCAATATTCCACAACATGTAGCAAATGAAATTAGTGCTAAAATCAATAACGTTGATTATGCTTTAGACGAACTACTTTGGCTAAAAAGAAAGAATCAAACGTTCCCATCTGAACTAATCGAGCGTGTAAGAAAACAACTTTTTAATTTAAATCACAACCAAAAAAATCAAGCTTTTAATTTAACTTTAGTTCAACGTATTTTTGCTTTTGCTGAAGTAGATATGCCGATTTATACTGCAGATTATCAAGCGATACAACAATTTTTAAATCTTGATTTGGAAGTAAATTCGGTCGATATTCAGTCCAAAGGTTATCAATACTTTCAAGAAAATATTACTGACTATTTAACTTCCCAGACACTCTATCAAAAAACAGCTCTCTGGGTAAAACAAATTCAAGAGCGTATGTCACAAACAAAAGAACAACCCAAAATGCCGAAACGATACTTTGAAGCCTTTCATTACTTATTAACTAAAATAGAAATGCAAACGATAGAAAAAATAAAAGCTGAAATAGATTTATTTTCATTGCGTGGACTTGGCAAGTGGATTCAACCTGAAGTCTATACGCAAATAAGTCAGGCGCTCTATCAACTGGGATACACAGAAGATTTCTTAAATGTTATTCATCCCTTTATCCGTGAAGGGTTACTAGAATTTTTTTATGTCAACCAAAAAAACGATATAGTTAATGAAGAATCTGAAAGAGATGCATCGCCCATTTTGAATGAAATGGTGACCTTACTAGCCCCATTAAGCAAGAAAGAGCAAGCCACATTATTAAAAGAGCTCTTGTTAAAATTAAAACAGAGGGATTAACTTTGTCGATTGGAATTAATAAAACTGATTCTTTCGAAATATGCTACAATATAACAGAATAATATGTAAAGGAAAGATGACTTTTGATTACTTTAGGAATTGATACATCAAATACTACAATGGCAGTAGTTTTATTTAAAGAAAACCAACTATTAGCAGAATATACATCAACAAATAAAAAAAATCATAGTGTTAGTTTAATGCCTGCAATCGACTTTTTATTAAAAGAAAATCAACTTGTTCCACATGATTTAGAAGAAATCATCATTGCAAGTGGCCCAGGTTCTTATACAGGTCTTCGAATAGGGGTAACAACCGCTAAAACACTAGCTTGGACTCTTAAATTAAATCTATTTAGTGTTTCAAGTTTAGCGACCATCGCGGCAACAAGTTCTCAAGAGTTTAAAGGGCTGATCATCCCTTTAATCAATGCTCGTCGACAAAATGTATATACTGGGATTTATCAGTGGGAAAATGGAGAATTAGTAAAAAAAGTGGAAGATTGTCATATAGCTCTCATTGATTGGTTAACGTACTTAAATGATTTAAACGAAGAAGTAGTATTTATCGGTGAAGATGCGGCTCTTTTTGAGCAACTTATCTTGGAAATCCTTCCCGCTACCAAAATTATTACAACTTCTTTATCCGCAAGAAAAATAATTGAAACAAAAACACTAGCTAAACCAATAGAATCAATTGATGCGTTTACACCTAATTATCTAAAATTAGTGGAGGCCGAAGAGAACTGGCTAAAAAACCATAAAAGCGAGGAAACGAGTTATGTGGAAAGGGTATAACTTTTTTATAAACGAAGAAATGCCACTTCAGCAAATACCAGTAAGTCAACATTTACCTGATGACCAATTTGTCATTGATGATGTTAAACTAATGGATGTTCCTATGTTGCAACATATTTTAAAACAACTTTATGACGGTCGCTCACCTTGGAGCTACACCATTTTTTTATTGGAACTCAGTCGAAAAGACAATGGACGTTACTTAAAAATAAGCTTTGAAGGGGTGGTGGTTGGTTTTATTGGAATTAGAATTGAAAGAGCAGATGCCCATATTACTAATATCGCTATCACCCCTACTTTTCAAGGGCGAGGCTTGGGCACGCTTTTATTAAAAAAAGCGGAAGAATATGCGCGAAATAATGACTGTATTTCCTTATCACTCGAGGTTAAACGTTCAAACAAAGGAGCCATTCGTCTCTACCAACGTTTGGGGTTTGAAATAAAGGGATTAAAAAAAGAATACTATAAAGAAGATCTTGAAGATGCCTTAGACATGATTTATTGGTTAGGAGAGTAGTGATGATTGTACAGTTTAATCAAACATTAGCAACTGAGTCCTTTGCTCATCAATGCTATTTAATTAGCCAATCTGGTTTTAAAGAAAATTACGGTTGGACAGAAGAACAGTTTAATCAACATTTAGCAGAGAAAACAGTCTTTTATTTTTATAAAGAAGTGAATGAACAAGTGGTAGCTTTTGCAGCCTATCAAATTGTCTTGGACGAAGCCGAACTCATAAATTTAGTTGTGCATTCTGATTTTAAACAACAAAAAATTGGAACAGAACTCCTTCAATTTAGCCTTGAATTTCTAAAGAAAAAAGGCTGTTATTCACTTTTTTTAGAAGTGAGAAAAAGTAACCTTATTGCTCAAAAACTCTATGAAAATCTCGGTTTTGCGAATTTAACGATTCGAAAAAATTATTATCATGCTCCTCAAGAGGATGCCTTGATAATGAAACTAATTTTATAAGAAAGTGTGAAAAAAGTGACACAAACAATTTTTAAAGATAAATCCAGAAAATTAATATTGGCAATTGAAAGTAGTTGTGATGAAACAAGTGTTGCTGTCGTTGAAGATGGAACGATCATTCTTTCAAATATAATTGCTTCACAAATAAAAAGTCATGAACGATTTGGCGGCGTTGTACCAGAGGTCGCTAGCCGTCACCACGTTGAACAAATCATTGGCTGCATGGAAGATGCTCTTGCAGTAGCTGAAATCAACCCAGAAGATTTAGGAGCCGTTGCTGTCACTTATGGACCAGGTTTAGTTGGTGCTTTATTAATTGGCATAACAGCAGCAAAGGCTTTTGCTTGGGCTAATCAATTACCATTGATACCAGTTAATCATATGGCGGGACATATCTATGCTAGTCGGTTTAGTAACGAAATGACTTTTCCATTAATGGCATTGCTTGTTAGTGGTGGACATACTGAGCTCGTGTATATGAAAGAACATGGCGATTATCAAGTCATAGGTGAAACTAGAGATGATGCGGCCGGAGAAGCGTACGATAAAATAGGACGTGTTCTTGGTGTAACTTATCCGAGTGGCAAAATAATTGACGAAATGGCTCACCAAGGAAAAGATAATTATCATTTTCCACGAGCAATGATTAATGAAAATAATTTTGATTTTAGTTTTAGCGGACTGAAAAGTTCATTTATTAATCTGGTACACAATGCTGAACAAAGAGGAGAAGAACTCAATGCGTTTGATTTAGCAGCCAGTTTTCAACAAAGTGTCATTGATGTCTTGGTAAAAAAAACCATTCGCGCCTGTGAAACATACGACGTTACACAGCTCATCGTAGCTGGTGGGGTTGCTGCCAATAAAGGTTTACGTCTTGCTCTTGAAACAGAATTAAAGCAAACGTTGCCTGACATGACTTTTTCTGTACCACAGTTAAAACTTTGTGGTGATAATGCCGCAATGATTGGAGCTGCTGCTTTTATCGAAGCTGAAAAAGGACATTTTGCACCACTGGAATTAAACGCAAAACCAAGTTTAATATTCTAAAAGTCAGTTAAATATAAATTGAAGAGGGCGATACAATGTTTAATAATACTCCAATAGGTTTTTTAGATACTGGAGTTGGGGGATTAACGGTGATTCGTGAAGCATTAAAACAACTTCCAAATGAAACTTTTTTATATATTGGTGATACTGAACGCTGTCCATATGGTCCTCGTCCAGTTGAACAAATCAAGGAGTTCACTTGGGATATGGTTAATTTTCTATTGAAAAAAGAAGTCAAAATGATTGTTATTGCTTGTAACACAGCGACAGCAGTTGTCTTAGAAGAGATCCGTACAAAATTAACAATTCCTGTTGTTGGGGTTATCTACCCAGGCGCAAGAGCGGCAATAAAATCGACTCGGAACAATCGAATTGGTGTGATTGGAACAATTGGAACAATCAACAGCGAACAATATAAAGTTGCCATTCAGAGTAAATCATTACGATCTGAAGTTTTTGGTTTGGCTTGTCCCAAATTCGTTCCCATAGTAGAGAGTATGGAATATCATTCTGAAATTGCACGTCGAGTCGTCCATGAAACTCTAGCACCACTAAAAGAAAAGCAAGTCGATACCTTAATTTTAGGTTGCACTCACTATCCATTATTAAGAAAATTCATTCAAGATGAGATGGGGAAAGAAGTCATTTTGATTGATTCTGGCGCAGAGACAGTCAGTGAAGTCAGTATGTTATTAGATTATTACGATATTGCTGCCCAACCAACATTAGAAGTAAAAAAACACCACTTTTTCATGACAGGTTCTAAAGCAATCTTTGAAAAGATATTAAATGATTGGTTAGAGGTTAATTCATATGATATCCATCGAGTATCCATCACAGGAGGGAAATAAAAAAATGCGACATGATCAACGAACAATAAGTCAATTGCGTGAGATTAAAATCACACCTCATTATCTTATTCACCCAGAAGGTTCCGTTTTAATCGAATTTGGTCAAACTAAAGTCATTGTTAATGCAACGATTGAAGAAAATGTTCCTCCTTTTTTAAGAGGGAGTGAAACAGGGTGGGTCACTGCTGAATATAGCATGCTACCTCGAGCAACGAATACCCGAAATCGGCGTGAAAGTTCAAAAGGGAAGCTCACTGGAAGAACAATGGAAATTCAACGTCTTATCGGTCGAAGTCTTCGATCAGTTATTGATTTAACAAAACTAGGTGAACGTTCAATTGTAATTGATTGTGACGTGATCCAAGCGGATGGTGGTACTCGAACAGCCAGTATTACTGGAGCTTATGTTGCTCTGAATTTAGCAATACAAACACTACTTGAGCAAAACATCTTACTCGAAAACCCACTCAAAGAAGCTTGTGCTGCTGTAAGTGTTGGTCTTATTGCTGAAATGGGAGCTGTCCTAGACTTAGATTATAGTGAAGATTCAAACGCTTTAGTCGATATGAATGTGGTTATGACAGAGTCTGGTAAATTTATTGAAGTCCAAGGTACTGGTGAAGAGGCTACTTTCTCAAGAACAGAATTAAATACATTGCTAGATCTTGCTGAAATAGGGATTAAAGAACTTTTTATTAAACAAAAAGAAGCGTTAGCTATTAATTCATCGTTAAAACAACAGAGCAACCAACCAACATTAACCAAAGAAATACTGATTGCTACACGTAATTCAGGTAAAGCAAATGAGTTTAAAGCTATTTTTAATCAAAAAGGCTACACAATCAAAACTTTATTAGATTATCCAGAAATCGAAGATGTTGAAGAAACGGGTTCTACTTTTGAGGAAAATGCACGTTTGAAGGCTGAAACCATAGCCCAACAGCTAGGTAAAATGGTTTTAGCTGATGATTCTGGTTTAATGGTTGATGCTTTAAATGGGCAACCAGGAGTTTACTCTGCTCGTTATGCGGGAGAGGATAAAAGAGATAGTGCCAATAATGCCAAATTACTTCATGAACTGACAGGATTTTCTCCTGAAAAAAGAACCGCTCAATTCCATTGTACTCTTGTTTTAGCCGCACCAAATCAAGAGAGCTTAGTTGTTTCAGGTGAATTAAAAGGACAAATCGCTTCGATTCCTCGAGGAGAGAATGGCTTCGGCTACGATCCTTTATTTTATGTTCCTGAACTTAATTTAAGTTTAGCGGAAGTTTCAGCGGAAGAAAAAAATAAAATAAGTCATCGTCGTCAGGCAATTGAAAAATTAATGCTTCGTTTCGATCAATGGATAGAAAAAGAGGGGTAAAAAGATGAAAATTGTAGTAGTCAGTGATAACCACGGACAACGTGAATGTTTAGTTGATATTTTAAATCAATGGCAAGGTAAGGTAGATGGTTTCTTCCACTGTGGAGATTCTGAATTAGAAGCTTCCGACACTTTATGGCAAGATTTTGTTGTTGTCAAAGGAAACTGTGATTATGATCCGACTTTCGCTAAATCAAGCACGATCAAGCTAGAGAATGACATCATTTTTATCACACATGGGCACTTGTATCAAGTTAACAGCGGTCTAAACTCACTTAACTTAGTGGCACAGGAACAAAAGGCGACGATTGCCCTTTATGGTCATTCACATAAATTAGCTTGTGAATTAACTAATAATATTTTGTTTGTTAATTCAGGTAGTATTTCTCAGCCTCGAGGTCAATATGCCCCCTTGAAAACGTATGCTATAATTGAGACATTCGAGCAAGGGTATCAGGTCACTTATTTCAATCAACAACATGAAGAAGTGACTGCCTTATCCCGTTTTTTTAAACGTTCTTAAATTTTATTGTAGCAATGGAGGATCAGTGATGATTGGACAAACTGTCAAAGAAATATTACTAGAAAATGAAGATCATTTTTTGGTTGATTCAGAAAATGTAGCAACATTACAAGATACAAATACATTAGAACATGCTTTTTTAGTGTTAACCAACATAGGATATAGTCGTATTCCCGTAGTCGATCGTGACGAAAAATTAGTAGGTTCTATTTCCTTATCAATGGTGGTTTCAGAGATGATTACGACCAAAGAAATTGACCCTGATCTTTTAGCAATAAAAAAAGTATCGGAAGTGATGGATCAAAAAGTAAAATGCCTTCAACAACCTTTCGATATTGAAAAGACACTTAATTTATTGGTTGATGCCAACTTTGCACACGTTGTTGATAGTGAAGGCGTTTTTAAAGGTATTGTGACACGTAAGGAAATTTTAAAAGCAGTTAATCATTTAGTTCACGAACTTGAGACACGCTATCATTTGGAAAACAAATAGAAAAATGCCACCCCAAAAAGTTGAGAGGTGGCATTTTTTATATTAACTAATCGAAAATGGTGGGCGTTTTGCGTTTCCTTCATACCAATCGAATTCAATCTCAAAAGAGTGTTTATCGCCTTTTTTTTCATATTTATACTCAACCTTTAAAGGATCAGAAGGAGAGATAAGAGTTTGTTTATCACCTTCTATAAAACTAAAAGACTGTGCTTCTTTCAATTTAATTGCCATCGTTTCTAAAAAAAGAGCTAATTCAGCAACAGTTTGTTTTTCTTCACGATCAATCATGACCTCTGTCGTTTTCTTTTTCTCAATTTTCATCTTAATAATCCTCCTTTATTTATTATAATTTAATTATACCAATAATACGAAAATCGTGCATTATATATGTTAATCAGTTATTTAAAATTCAACAACAGCACGTAAAAAGGAACAAATGATGATAATGTGAAAAAAAACACATAATCACAAGAAAGCCTTCTCATTTTATGATAATATATAAGTATCTTAAAAATAGATGGAGGAATTAAAAATGGCTATTGAAGTATTTAAAACGGTAACTGAAAGTATTGATGGCTTACAAGTTTCATGTCGAGCTCGTGATTTTGAATTTATTTTAGATGAACCTAAAAGTCTAGGTGGAACCGATATAGGTATGAACCCAGTTGAAGCTTTACTTGGCTCTCTAGGTGCTTGTAAAGTAATTGCAGCTAAAAGTTTTGCTCGTTTACATAAAATTAATTTAAAATCAGTTCGTATCGAATTAGAAGGTGAATTAGATACTGATGGTTTTATGGGTAAAAATCCAAATGCCAAAATCGGTTTTTCAAAAATTGTCTCTAACTTTTATATTGAAGCCGACAATACTGAAGAAGAAATAAAAGCTTATGTCGCTTTCATTAATGCAACTTGTCCCGTAGCGGACACCATCAAAAATGCACCGGTTATGGAAAGCAACCTTTTTTTATAGAATAGCTTAGTAACTTTTGCTTTCAATCATATTAATTATTAATCAGAAAAAATAAGTCTTGGCAATCATGCTAAGACTTTTTATGTTCCGACACCCCTTTTCACCAAAATAAAGAGGCTTACATTTTACTTTGGTTATGCAATATGCTATATTCTCAATTGAGAGTGGGGTGAATAATCAGTTGAAGAAAAAGAGTCTAAAATTTTTAGCAATGGGTATCGGTTATTCAACTGCTGTTTTCTTCTAAAATTGTCCAGCTTATAAATAGTTTAAAAGTTGGACGATAAAAAAGAAAAAGAGGAAATAACATGAACCAGATTATAAGAAGAAATCCAAGTACAGTACCTGCTCCTGTTGGAGAATATAGTCACGTGACTATTATCCCTAAAAACAGTACACTTTATACTTTTTCGGGACAGATTGGGATTGATGCAGAAGGCAATTTACCTAATAACCTGCAACAACAAATTAAAAATACATTTAAAAATATCGAAAGTGTATTATCATCAGAAAAATTAACTGCTGATAATATCGTAAAAGTTAATATTTGGTCAGTTGATCCAATTGATTGGGATTATTTTTATGAGATTTGGGGGGATTTTTTTTCCGTCAATCCTTCAATGACAATTGCTTATATCTCAGCCTTAGGATTACCTGAAATAAAAATTGAGATTGAAATATTCGCAGCCAAACCAGAATAATCTATCAAAAGAATTAATAGAAATAAATAACGTAAGTCTTTATTTTAAAAGATTAAATTATTTATTTCTATTTTTTTATTTAACATTTAACAATAACTTTGTTATAATGCTTGTTGTTAAGTGTTGTAGAAGAGGAGGTTTGACATGGATAAAGAAAAAGCTAAAAAATGGATTTTAAAAATAATCTTAGCTGTATACGTCGTCGAACTTGTTTGGTTTTTATACTCAGAAGTCATCTCGAAATTAATTTCAGGTGATACTATTGATATAGTAACCATCGAATTAGCCGTTGTTTTAGTGATTGGATTAATCGCAATTATAACTTTCTTTATTTTAAAACGATCAAAAAAGGTCGGCATTGTTGTGGTTGGAATAATAGTTGCTTCTGTTTTGGCATTCTCTATTTTAGCTCCATTATTTGATGCGTATCTACCTATTATCTGGCGTCTTTTTGGTAAAGGTAGTTAAATAAGGACTTTAAGAAGCAAGTATTCTTTTAAATCTGGATACTTGTTTTTTTATTTGTGAATAAACTTTGAGATTTAATGAACATCTCTTTTTTTATTTAGACAGTTATGATAGACTATATTCAGTAATTGAGAAGGAATGATGTCAAATGGTACGACTTTCTGAAAGTAGAAAGAATTTTCGATTTCCAGCTTATGATGATAATGAAGGTGTAAAGTTAAATCGAAAACGTAGACGTGACTTTTTAAAAGATGTTTTAAACGACGATTTTGTTTACGACTCTCAAAGAAAAGACAAGAATAAAAGAAATTTGATTGATATGGATAAAGTTGATATGGCTGAAGATCCTGTTTATTTTGGTACGGATCAATTAGATTCATATGTAAAAAAAGCGACTCCTAATCGTCCACGACCAGTTGCCGCACAAGTTAGTAAGCCTCATGAAGATAGTTCACCTTTTGAACGACCAACTAGAAAAGATGAACAGCATCGATATGAATCAGCATTTGTAGATCCAAAAGAAAGATACCGTGCACCAGAAGCTAGTTATGCTAATCGTTTTTATGAAACTAATGAAAAAGGAAGCGCAAAACATCAATTACCTGTCAGTCGACGACGAAAGTTTGAATCAAGCTACCGTTTACCAGGTGAACCTGAAAAAAAAGCTTTTGAACCTAAATACATCCCGGTATCCATGATTGAAGATACCAAACAGGGCTATTCTAATCCTAAAAAAGAGGAATTGAAGCATCAAATAAAAAAAAGAGCGCAAGATCAATTTATGACAATGGATACAACCTCAATGACTGATAATCGTTCGAATAATACTGAAGAGCAATTACTTAGTAAAAAAAATAATCGATTAGACAAGTCTTTATCTGGAATTATGAAGGATGAAGGAAGTAAACCGTTTGATAACGCTTATTTTGATTGATTTTACTTACATTGTTTTAACATCAATGTAAGTTTTTTTATTGAAAAGTAACAAAAAATATACGATAATACTTGTTACATTCAAAGTTTTAATGATAATAAGGATGTAAGAACATAGAAAAGAGGATTTTTATGGATATTCATAAAAACAATGTATTTCATTTTGTAGGAATTAAAGGCTCTGGAATGAGCTCACTCGCTTTATTGCTTCATCAAAAAGGATATAAAGTCCAAGGGTCGGACGTAGAAAAATATTTCTTTACGCAACATGAATTAGAAAAAGAAAATATCACGATGTTACCATTTGCTGAAGAAAATATTCATGATGGCTTAGTCGTCATCGCAGGAAATGCTTTTCCCGATAATCATATTGAAATTCAAGCTGCATTAAAAAAAGGCCTAACTGTGATACGCTATCACAAATTCTTAGGTGAATTTATTGAAAACTTTACTAGTATAGCTGTTACTGGATCACATGGTAAGACAAGCACAACAGGAATGTTGGCTCATATTCTTTCAGGTATTACACCAACAAGCTATTTAATTGGTGATGGAACAGGGCATGGTGAACCTGAAGCGGTTTTCTTTGCTTTTGAAGCTTGCGAATACCGTCGTCATTTTTTAGCTTATTCTCCTGATTATGCTATTATGACAAATATTGATTTTGATCATCCTGATTACTATAAGAGTATTGAAGATGTCTACGATGCCTTTCAAACATTTGGAATGCAAGTTAAAAAAGGTATTGTTGCTTTTGGTGACGATCCTTATTTAAGAAAATTAGATGTCACAGCACCGATTTATTATTATGGTGTTAATGATACTGATGATTTCCAAGCACAAAATATTGAAAGAAGCACTACCGGTTCACATTTTGATGTTTCCTATAAAAACGAAAAAATCGGTACGTTTTCTGTTCCTGCGTATGGTTTACACAATGTGTTAAATGCACTTGGTGTCATTGCTATTTCATATTTAGAAGGACTGGATATGAAAAAAGTGGCAGAAGAGATGCTTACTTTTAACGGAGTCAAACGTCGCTTTAGTGAAAAGAAAGTTAACGACATGATTATCGTGGATGATTATGCACATCACCCTGCTGAAATTCAAGCAACTATCGATGCGGCTCGTCAAAAATACCCAACAAAAGAAATCATAGCTGTTTTCCAACCACATACGTTCACTCGTACAATTGCATTACTTGATGATTTTGCTAAATCACTTGATTTGGCTGATAAAGTTTATCTGTGTGATATTTTTGGGTCTGCTCGTGAAGAAGTCGGCACAGTTAAAATTGAAGATTTAGGTGCAAAAATCAGCAAAGGTGGAGCAGTCGTTCATGTGGATAACCTTTCTCCATTATTGGATTATCATGATTCAGTTATTATTTTCATGGGTGCTGGTGATGTTCAAAAATTTGAACAAGCTTATGAAAAATTATTAAGCAGTACACGAAAAAATATTATGTAGAAGTAAAGATGCAGGGTTGAATACAAAGAGGAGATTAATGATGAAGCTTTTAGATCAAAATACTAAAATTGGTAAGACTATCGAAGAACTCGAAGAAGGAGAATCTTTAAGTTTAACCGAAACAATCGAAGACAATCAGTTATTGCTTTATTTAGGGCTAACAAATGATGCTAATCCATTGTTTATTCAACATAGTTATACAAAACAAACAGAATATGGAAAACCACTTGTTCCATCTATTATGTTGATGGGAACCATTTCTAGTACAGTTTCTAAACATCTGCCTGGACCAGGATCTAATATTGTTAATTTTTCTTTTAATTTAATAGAACCCGTTTATCATTACGAGACATTAACCTTTCATTTTGAAATAATAAAGATTGATAAAATGAAAGACGTAGTCACTATTTCGGTTACAGCACATAATTTTAAAGAAGAGCGTGTACTCGATAGTGTACTTATGGTACGCCCTCCTAAAATATCCGTCTTAGAAGAAACAAATGAAGAAGAAGGAGACGATGTCAATGAATAATAATCAAAATGTTGTTGAAGCAAAAGGATTAACTAGATTTTATGGTAAAGTGTATGGTTTTTTAGGTTTAGGTATCGGGATCAGTGCATTGACCGCTTACCTATGTATTAACGTTTTTTGGAGCCAGATTGCTGGTATACTTTCAGGTAATTCTTTAGTTTTCTGGGCCATTTGGATCGCACAACTTGTTTTAGTCTTTAGTTTAAGTAAAAATGCTTTTTCTGATTCAGGGATGTCACTCATTGGCTACGTTGCTTATTCTGTTTTAACAGGGATTACTTTATCTGTCACGGTCGCAATGTATACACAACAATCCGTTGTTTCGGCATTTGTGACTGCTGCTGGTACGTTTGCAGCGATGTCTGTTGTTGGTATGGTGACTAAGAAAGATTTAAGTGCTATTGGGCATGCATTATATAGTTTAGTTTTAGGGATTATTATCGCTTCACTTTTAAATATATTTATCTTAAAAAGTGGACCGGTTGATTTCTTCATCTCACTAGTCATGGTCGTTGTTTTTGCTGGTTTAACTGCTTATGACAACCAAAAAATAAAAACGTTGTATGCAAGTAATGGTGGACAAGCATCAACAAATTTAGCTGTTTATTGCGCATTAAGCCTATACCTAGATTTAATTAACTTATTCTATGCTTTCTTAAGATTATTTAATCGCAACTAGAAAAAAAGAAACGCTATTTTAAGAACAAAACCGATTATGGTTTTGTTCTTTTTTTGATATAAATCAATCTTTAATGTTATAGTTGACATAGAACGATATTCGTTATAGAATAACTATAACAAGGAGGGGTAAAATGTTGATCACAATTGATGAAACAAGTGAAGAACCTATCTACTTACAACTGGTCTACGAATTAAAACGTTTGATTATCATTGATCAAATGACTGAAGGGTATCGATTGCCAAGTGTACGAGCTTTGGCTGGTGATTTAGGGATTAATCTACATACAGTCAACAAAGCCTATAATCAGTTAGTCGATGAAGGAGTTTTGTCTAAAGTTGTCCGCGGTTATCAAGTAAACGCACTCAACACACGTAAAATGACACAACAAATAAAAGAGGATTTTGAATTTCGATTAAAAAAACTAATGATTGATCAATCGTTATTCCAACTATCTAAACAAGAATTTCAAGAACTCTACCTGAAATTACAAAACGAATTAATGAAAGAAGAGGATAACTTATGATTTATTTTTTTATTGGTTTTATGTTTCTAATGACCCTTTTAATTAATATAAGCCTTGCGTTTACCCCTAGAATAAGCCGACGCAGTAACTTATTCGGTCTGACTATTCCAAGCGATTTACAAAATTCAGAGGAAATAACCCATTTAGTTTATTTTTTCACCAAGACATTACTTAGTTTAAATATCCCATTAAGTTTACCGTTTATACTGGCATTATTAATGAAAGATGTTGAAAAAACAACGAATTTTCTTTCTATTTATCTCTTAGCTGCGATGTTAATTAATTTCCTTGCTTTTCTTATTTTATATTTTGATACAAGAAGAAAATTAGCTCATTTTCTGCTCGAAACGCCTAGTAAAATTAATCAATCGAAACAAAAAATTACTGTCGATTTAAGTTTTCGTTCAAATCCATTCATTTTACCTAATTGGGTTTTTGTGTTTCTTAATGGTAGTTTTATCCTTTTTTCATTAGTTTATACGTTCTTAATTTATCCGAAAATACCACAGGAAATTCCAACTAATTTTGATGCCATGATGCAACCAACAAGCTTTTCTTCAAAATCGCTTTTTACTGTGTTGTTTGCGCCAATCTTTCAAGTTTTTTTATTAGTTGTCTTTACAGTTACCAATGGAGCTTTACTTAAAGCGAAACAAGAAAGTGTTTTAAAAGATTCCAAAATCTACAATCAAAATGATCGTCAATTTAGAAAAGCGACTTCTATTAGTTTATTGTTCACTTCTATCCTTATGCAAACACTGTTCACTTTTATACAATGGATGACTATCACACCTAACACTAACTATTCACTATTCTTACCACTGATTGTCTTAACATTAGTTAGTATTGTTGGTATTAATTTGTTTATTGGATTTAAATATCGTCAAAGCGGGGAAGGCTTAACTCCAGAAGTTAACTTTGATACACGAACTGATGATGATATTTGGAAATTTGGCGTTTTCTATTATAATCCACAAGATCCAAGTATTTGGGTAATGAAAAAAACTGGCATGGGATTAACGACAAATTTTGCACGCTGGGAAAGTTGGTTACTTATCATCGGTTTGTTACTCATTCCAATTGTTATGGCTCTCTTTTTTAAATAATCAAAAACCCAATTCGCTTTTAGTGATTGGGTTTTTCTTTTCGCTTTGTTTCTCATAATTTGTTAGAATAGGTTGAATAGAAAGATGGGGTGGCTTAATGAAAAAAAATAAATTGTTACTGATTGATGGTAACAGCATCGCCTTTCGAGGCTTTTTTGCTCTTTATCAATCATTAGAACGTTTCAAAAATAAACAAGGGCTACACACTAACGCTTTATATGCGGTTAATAATATGTTAGAAAATATATTAACCGCCGTTAAACCAACGCACGCTTTAGTAGCTTTTGATGCGGGGAAAACAACGTTTCGTCATGCGTTTTATGAAGAGTATAAAGGGGGGCGTTCGAAAACTCCAAGTGAATTTAAAGAGCAGATGCCTTATTTAAGAGATTTAATTGAAGGACTAGGCATGCAGCACTATGAGTTAGATAATTATGAAGCAGATGATATTATCGGTACTCTGGCAAAACGCGTTGATCCAGCTGAGTTTGACGTCGTTATTTTAACAGGAGATAAAGATTTAACACAACTGGCTTCAGGTAATATCACCGTTGACGTTACCGTTAAAGGGGTTAGTGAGATAGAATCCTATACTCCTGAACATATCAAAGAAAAATACGAATTAACACCTCTACAAATTATTGACATGAAAGGTCTGGCAGGTGATGCATCAGATAATATCCCAGGTGTCACTAAAATTGGGGAGAAAACAGCCATTAAATTATTGAAAGAATACGGCTCTGTTGAGGGCGTTTACGAACACGTTGCTGATCTAAAGAAAAGCAAAATGAAAGAAAATTTAATTAATGAAAAAGAAATTGCTTTTCTAAGTAAACAGCTAGCCACAATTGATATCGACAGCCCAATTGAGGTTGACGTTGATTCTTTGGCCTATTCAGGAAAAAATTTAGATAAGCTAATTCCTTTTTATAAAGAGATGGATTTTAACTCATTTCTAAGTAAATTAGATAGTAGTATTGTACCAGAAGTCAAAGAACACCAAGCCATTATCTATCAAGTGGTGGAGACTTTAACAGAAGAGATGTTTACGACAGAGATGGGGCTTTATGTCGAGATGTTATCTGAAAATTACCACACCTCTCCAATTGAAGGAGTTGCTTGGGGAAACAGGGAACAATACTATGTAACCACAGGAGATTGGGTCTTAAGTGAACCTTTATTTCAAAATTGGTTAACAGATGCGTTAAGGACCAAGCTAGTTTATGACTTAAAGAGAACGTATGTCGCTCTACACCGCTATGATTTAAAACTACAAGGCGCAAAGTTTGATGCTTTATTAGCAGCCTATGTTATTGATTCAACAAATACTAGTGAGGATATCGCTGAAGTCGCTGCGACCTTTAACATTCTTGACCTTGATAATGATGAAATCATCTATGGTAAAGGAGTTAAAAAAGGGTTACCAGAGGAAGAAGCTCGCTTTACAGAACATTTAGCTCGGAAAATTCAAGCCATCGTTGAATTGTATCCCGTTTTAGCAGATAAGCTAGATGAAACTCAACAAACCGATTTATATTATGAGATTGAATTACCTTTGGCTTTAATTCTTGGTGATATGGAAATTACTGGTATTACGGTTAATGCTCAACGCCTGATTGAAATGAAAGGTGAATTCGC
The DNA here is from genome assembly GCF_052102835.1 of Vagococcus sp. Taxonomy (NCBI): domain Bacteria; kingdom Bacillati; phylum Bacillota; class Bacilli; order Lactobacillales; family Enterococcaceae; genus Vagococcus; species Vagococcus sp. Next base: position 71,695 of record NZ_JBQEIL010000006.1, on the reverse strand, counting down.
TGAAAAATTGACAGAAATCGAGCAAAGAGTGTATCAAGAAGCAGGGGGAGAATTTAATTTAAATTCGCCTAAGCAACTCGGCGTTATCCTTTTTGAAAAATTGAATTTACCAGTGATTAAAAAAACGAAGACTGGTTACTCTACTGCAGTTGACGTTTTAGAAAAACTAAAAGGGCAGTCACCTATTATTGAAGATATCTTAACCTACCGTCAAATCGCAAAAATTCAATCCACTTATGTTGAAGGCTTATTAAAAGTTATCTTTGAAGATCAAAAAATTCATACTCGCTATGTTCAAACGTTAACCCAGACAGGAAGGCTAAGCTCGGTTGACCCCAATCTACAGAATATTCCCATTCGTTTAGAAGAAGGACGAAAAATACGACAAGCTTTCGTTCCACGTCAAAAAGATTGGTTGCTATTTTCTTCTGACTACTCTCAAATTGAACTTCGAGTACTTGCTCATATTTCAAATGATGAACATCTAAAAGAAGCCTTTATTGAAGGGCAAGATATTCATTCTAGTACAGCAATGCGCGTCTTTGGTATTGAAAGTGCGGAACAAGTCGATAGTAATTTACGTCGTCAAGCTAAAGCCGTAAACTTTGGGATTGTCTACGGTATTAGTGATTATGGTTTATCTCAAAATCTAGGGATTACTAGAAAAGAAGCTAAAACGTTTATTGATCGTTACTTTGAAAAATACCCTGGTGTCAAGACCTACATGGAAGAGGTCGTTAGAGAGGCCAAAGAAAAAGGCTATGTCGAAACACTTTACCAGCGTCGACGTTACTTACCAGACATCAATGCTCGTAATTTTAATATCCGCTCATTCGCAGAACGAACAGCGATTAACACTCCTATTCAAGGTAGTGCTGCAGATATCTTGAAAATAGCAATGATTAAAATTAAGCAGCGTTTAGCAGAAGAAAAAATGGAAGCAACAATGTTACTTCAAGTCCATGATGAGCTGGTTTTTGAAGCTCCGGCTAATGAGATTGAGCAACTAAAACAGTTGGTTGAAGAAACTATGGCTGATGCAGTCAGTCTATCCGTTCCACTTGTTTCGGATAGTAGCATTGGTAAGACATGGTATGAAGCTAAATAAAGGAGGATTCTAATGCCTGAATTACCTGAAGTTGAAACTGTCCGTAAAGGGTTAGAACAACTAGTCTTAAATAAAAAAATTAAAGAGGTCCTCGTAGCATGGGACCGAATAATTGAACGCCCAAATATTGAAGATTTTACGAACCAGTTAATTGGAGAAAAAATTGATTCCGTTAGTCGTCGTGGTAAATATTTGATTTTTCATTTGACACATTACGATATGATTAGCCACCTACGTATGGAAGGTAAATTTGATTATGTTCAACCAGATACTTCGGTTACGAAACATACGCATGTTCGTTTCATCTTTACCGATCATACCGAACTTAGATATCTAGACGTTCGCAAATTTGGAAGATTAACACTCTTACCCAAAAATACAGCCATGGATTACAAAGGCATCAAAAAATTAGGACCAGAACCTACTCCTGAAGAATTTTTACTCGAGTCCTTTAATCAACAACTAAAAAAACATCATAAAGCAATCAAACCATTACTTTTGGATCAGACACTTATTACAGGGTTAGGTAATATTTATGTTGATGAGGCTCTATTTAAAGCTAAAATTCATCCTGAACAAACAGCGAACACTTTGACCTTTGACGAAGTTACTCGTCTTCACGTGGCAATTATCAACGTTTTAGCTCAAGCTGTCGAAGCGGGCGGGACAACAATCAGAAGTTATAAAAATGCGTTAGGTGAAGCAGGAACTTTTCAAGTTAATTTAATGGTTTATGGAAAAACAGGTGAACCTTGCCCAAACTGTGGAACGGAAATCACGAAAATTAAAGTGGCTCAAAGAGGAACACATTTTTGTTCCCTTTGTCAGAGAATTCATCTGTAAGAAGGAGACATGCGACATGACTTATATTTTAGGATTAACTGGCGGTATTGCATCAGGAAAAAGTACCGCGAGCCATTATTTAAAACAAAAAGAAATTCCTGTTGTTGATGCCGATAAGATTGCTCGTGAAGTTGTTGCTATCGGGACTCCTGGACTGAATGCGATTATCAAAGTATTTGGACCTGATATTTTACTGAATGATCAGACACTAGATCGGAAAAAATTAGGAACGATCGTTTTTAATGATGCTAAAAAGCGTCGTTTGCTAGACGAGTTACTTGCAGAATATATTCATCAAGCTATTCTTTTAGAAATCTTAAACTTTAAAAAACAAAAACAGGCCCTGATTGTACTTGATATTCCACTTCTTTATGAAGCTAAATATGATCAACTGGTCGATAGTATCATGGTGGTCTGGGTTGATCATCAGACTCAAATTTCAAGATTGCGACAACGTGATAAACTAACCTTAAAAGAGGCAGAGAAAAGAATTATGAGTCAATGGCCACTTGATAAAAAAGCTAAAAAGGCTGATTTTATTATCGATAATTCCGACGCTACTGATGTTACCTTTATGCAACTAGACAGGTGGCTCAAAAGCTTTGGTGAACAAAAGGAAAAGATGGATTAACTCCTCTTTTCCTTTTTACTTTACTAGCTTAGTAAAGGGTATCCCTTACACTAAAAAACATGCTATAATGTGAATAATATCAAGTGGTATAAACCATAAAAGAAAAAAAGAGGTGTTACTCATGCAATGTCCTAAATGTCATTATAATGGTTCAAAAGTAGTAGACAGTCGTCCAGCAGATGAAAGTCGCTCTATTAGAAGAAGAAGAGAATGTGAAAAATGTGCTTTTCGTTTCACAACATTTGAAAGAATCGAAGTGACACCATTACTTGTGATCAAAAAAAATGGTGCACGTGAAGAATTTAGTCGCGATAAAGTCTTACGTGGTTTAATCCGTTCAGCAGAGAAACGTCCGGTCTCTATGGAACAGATGGAGCAAGTCGTTGATAATGTTGAAAATAGAATTAGAAACCTAGGTGAAAATGAAGTCTCTACAATACTCATTGGTGAGTTTGTTATGGAGGATTTAGTTAAACTAGATGAAATTTCTTATATCCGTTTTGCCAGCGTCTACCGTCAATTTAAAGATATGAGTGTCTTTTTACAAGAACTACAAGAAATTATAGAACGTGATAAATAAGTAAGCTTAAAGGAGTGTCTTTCAGTGACAAATGCTTGGGAGAAATTAAAACCAAAAGACCAATTCAGTATTCGTTTGACTGGTGGCTACAATGAGGTAGATTATCAAACGTTAACACTACTTTATCAACCATTAATTGGTACAACAGCATTTTCATTATTGACCAATTTGTTACATCATTCAAAAGTGAGAACCAAAGAGAGTGTCGAGCATGCTTTTCTATTTGACCAACTCGACATTGGTTTACCTAATTTTTATGCTGCACGTAGTCGATTAGAAGCGATTGGCTTATTAAGAACTTACACTCGACAAATAGATCAAGGACATCATTTTATCTATTTAATTATGCGTCCTGTTAGTCCAGAGCTCTTTCTGACTGATGATGTCATGGCTCTCTTACTATTAGATAAAATTGGTGAAAATAGTTTTAAACAATTAGTTCAACTTTTCAAAACTAAAACCGATGATTTGACAAGTTATTCTGAAATTACTCAGAATTTTACTGATGTTTTTACATTGGATAAAAACTTATTAAGTCGTGAAGAACCTCAAATAAATAGCGCAAAAGAAGCTTTAAAAACAACAGAAACTCTTGAAAGACCGAAAACGATTAATCTTGATAATCGATCATTTGATTGGGATTTCTTTCGTCAGTTGATGGATAAACTACCTGTAAATCTAAACAACATGACCAATCAATTCAAAAAAACAATTGATACCTTTCATTATCTCTATGGAATAAATGAACTTGAGATGCAACAATACGTTATCTCTGCCCTAGATGTTGTGACCAACCAAGTTAACTTAAAAGATTTAAAACAACTTATTTATCGTGATTATCATAATAAAAAGAAACAACAAGAAACAACTTCTTTGAAACAAGAAACACTCCAAACCGAGAAAGAACAAAATACTTTTAGAAAAAACACGCTGAAACGTGAAAAATATACCGCTGAAGAGATTGAGGTTATTTTATCATGCGAACACATCGCACCACTGATTTTTTTAAAGTCAATAAAAGAACAAAAAGGTGGATATGTTGCTAATAATGAGCGATGGACCGTTGAGAACATCAGAAATCAATCCGGCTTACCCGATAGTGTTATTAATATGTTAATTCACTATTGTTTAGTCGGTCGAGATGAGACGTCACTTAATCAAAATATGATGAATTCTATTGCGAATGATTGGGTACAAAAAAAATTGTTTTCACCAGAAGCTGCGCTAAGTAAAGTTAAAGAATATCAAGAAGAAAGCCAAAATAAATACAACCGTAAAACGAATTACTCAAAAACAAATGGAAAATCAATACGACAAGAAACACTGCCTGAGTGGGCTAAATCGGATGAAGCTCGTGTTGAAACGCCATTGTCGAGTGAAGAACAAACTTTCTTTGAAGAACAATTGAAAAAAGTGACCGCTATGCGAGAGGGGGAAAAATAAGCGATGGAAAACATTGGTAAAGGTTTAAATCAACAATTAAAAAAACAAGGTCGTTTAGGGAAATTAGAAAAAATTATGGCTGAAGTTATGGCTGATCCAGATGTGCAAGCATTTATCTCAGAAAATCGTGAACGTTTAACAGATGACAACATTTCAAAAAGTCAGGCAAAATTATATGAATTTGTCCAAGAAAAGAAAAAGTTTTTACTAAATGATCCAACTATGATTGCTCCAGGATATGAGCCTCGTTTATTTATGAACTATCATTTTATTGATGTTACTTATATTCCAACTAAAGACTTAGAAGAAAAAATTGCTTTACAAGAAATTAAAAACCGAGTGAAAGCGATGGATATGCCAAAAGATATTCGAGAAGCTCGTTTAAATAACTTTGAATTAACCAATGAAAGAAAAGAGGCTCTTCGTTTAGCGTTAGATTTTGTCGGTAACTACGATGACGAACCTAAACATTTTCATCAAGGTCTTTATCTCCAAGGGACATTTGGTGTTGGTAAGACTTATCTTTTAGGCGCTGTTGCCAATTTATTAGCTGAAAAAGGCTATCGTACCACGCTACTTCATTTTCCTACGTTCGCAGTTGAAATGAAAAATTCAATCAGAACAGAGACTGTTTTTGAGAAGCTTGAAAATGTAAAAAAAGCACCGATTTTAATGATTGATGATATTGGCGCTGACTCTATGAGTAGTTGGATTAGAGATGATATTCTAGGCGTTATTTTACAATACCGGATGCAAGAACAATTACCTACTTTTTTTAGCTCTAATTTTGATATGAAACAACTTGAAAATGAGCACTTAAGAGTTTCTCAAAAGGGCGAAGTTGAACCGTTAAAAGCAAAAAGAATAATGGAGAGAATTCGTTACTTAGCTAAAGAGGTCAATATGATTGGACAAAATCGACGTTTAAATTAAATTTAAAATGTTATAATAAACTGTAAATAAACTAATTGACAAAGGTAAGTTAGGCTAGTATAATTACTTTTGTTGCTTAAGGAGTGAAGTTATGAAATGGGCATTAGCTGAATTAAATAAATTTAGAGGAAGCCAACTTATATTTGATGAACGAATCAATTTAACTGAAGAACTTCAACGAAGAGATCAAACAATTATTGAGGTCTTGCCTGTGGAAGTCAAAGGAACAATTGATGTTGATCGAACAAGCTACTTGGCGCACTTTTCTGTTAACACAAGTGTAGTGTTACCTTCAAGTCGCTCGTTAGAACCTGTTACTTTACCATTGTCTTTTATGGTAGATGAGGTTTACATGCGTCCTAGTGATATTGAGGCATTGACTGATGTTAGTGAAGAGCAAAAAAGCTTAATCATGCCTTTAGAAAAAGATATGATTAATTTGAATGAAGCAGTACAAGACTTTATATTATTGAACTTGCCAATTCAAATCTTAACAGAAGCAGAAAAAAATAATGATGCCGATTTACCTGCGGGTGATTTTTGGCAAGTTTTATCTGAAGAAGACGTTATGAAAAAAAAGAACAGTCCTGATTCAGAACAAAAAATTGATCCTCGTCTTGCAAAATTGTCAGAATTATTAAAGGATGATAGTGAGTAAGATTGGAATATATTGTGTAATTTTTTACACATCTTTTTTTAAGGAGGTGTATATACATGGCAGTACCAGCAAGAAGAACTTCAAAAGCTAAAAAAGCTAGACGTCGTACTCATTACAAATTATCAGCTCCAGGTTTAACAGCTTGTAGCAATTGTGGTGAAATGAGAAAAAACCATCACGTGTGTCCAGCATGTGGCCATTATGATGGAAAAGACGTTATGACTAAAGAAGCATAAAACATTTTTTGAAAATGTTATAAAACCCTTAGACTAACCATGGAAGTCTGAGGGTTTTTATTTTTGTTTTTTATAGTTTACATAATATAATTATGTAAACTATAAAAACTGTTAGTCATTTGACTTATAATAAAGAAAATATAAAAGAGGTGGATAGTACATGTCAATTGAATTAATTAAACATAAAATGATCACTTGCCAAACTTTTGCTTCTAGCTTAGCTGGGGCGAGGGTTTACTTTCGAGAAGACTGGGGAACTTTATACTTTGAACTCTTTAATAAGCAGTTTGGTTTAATGAAGCCAGAGGCTACTGAAGAAAGCTTTATTACATTGAAAAATAAACCCGATATAAATTTAGAGCTTAGAGATAGTTATCCAAATATTATTATCCCTGGATATTACACAAATAAAAAGCATTGGAATTCAATTAAATTGAAGCCTGATGAAGTGACAAGCGATTTTTTAAACCAACTTATAAAAACTTCATATGATTTAGTTTTTGAAAAACTAACAAAAAAAGAGAAAACCTTTATTTTAAATCAGAGGAACTAGTAAGTATGTTGTTATTTAGAAAACCAACTTTAAAAGATAAAAAGGTGCTGCTTGCTCAAAAAAAGAAGGCTCAACTTCATCAAGATATCATGCATGGGGACTGCGGCTTATCTCAAGCGAAAGATTTCGAAGCTTGGCTTCGCAGAGCATCGAAACAAGCGTTTTTTCTTATCTCTAAGCAAGATCAATCAGTAATTGGTATAATTCATTTAAAATTTAAACTAACAGCTTACGATGCTTTAGAAGGTGGCCATATTGCTTATACTATTTTTCCTGACTATCGAAAATTAGGTTATGGAACCTATTCATTTTCATGGGCTTTAAATCTACTTAAACAAAAAAAGATTACGAATATACTAATATCTTGTCGCGAAGGAAATCTAACCTCAGAAAAAATCATCTTAAAAAATAAAGGCCAATTAATGTATCGCAAAAAAGTTAATCAACATATTATTAAACACTACCGCATTCAAAATGATTGAAGCGAATAGTGTTTATTTTTATTCAATTGACAAACTTAATCTCTTTCTATATCATATAAAACATACCGATTGAATGTTTTCAGAGAGAGGAGGAAGAACATGGGAAAAAAATATACAGCGAAACAAACAAAAAACATGATATTAGACGTGGCTACTCACCTTTTCATCAAAAAAGGATATGAAAACACTTCTATTTTAGATATCGTTAAAAATTTAGATGGGCTAACTAAGGGAGCTATTTATCATCATTTCGGCTCAAAAAACGGGATTATTATTGGTGTTGCAAGACGTTTTTTTCCGACAGATGATGACTTACGGCAAATTGACGAAGATGACAGCAAAAATGGCTTAGTAAAGATTCAAAGCCTATTACTTGAAACGATGTTTAATCACGATCAAAAACAAAATAATCCAGAAGCCTATCTTTTGTTAAATGATCCTGTTTTTTATTCCATTTACATAAGAGAAATGACTCAGATTCTAAGTCCAAAAATCGAATGCTATCTTTTAGAAGGTAATCAAGATCAATCTACTAATACACCTCAACCTAAACAAATGGCAGAGATCATGATTCTTTTAATTAGCACTTGGTTTATAGCAGAATTATATCCAAACACTGCGGATACTTTTTGGGATAAAGTTTCGGCTTGTCAATACGTTTTAAAACAAAGTGGAGTTGATGTTTTAAATGAGGATGTTTTACAAAAAATTTTAAATCGCTTGACCGAAAAGGGGATAACCATAAATTGAACAATAAAAAAAAGAAAAAAGGATTAAAAATACTTAGCTTCACTTTATTAACACTAATTATTCTAATCACTATTACACTTGCAGCAACTACCATTATTGATAGAATCAGCTTAAAAAAAGAAGAAAAAGAAATTGTGCACTATGGAGAAAAAATAGATGTTTTTGACGGGAAAATCAATGTCGTAATTGAAGGTAAAGGTGAAGAAACAATTATCTTATTACCAGGGCAAGGAACTGCATCTCCATATTTAGATTTTAAACCTCTAATCAAAAATTTAGCTAAAGACTATCGCGTCATTACAATTGAACCCTTCGGCTATGGTTTGAGCACTCAAACAAAACGCGAGCGGACAGTTAGTAACATCGTTGAAGAAATTCACGCCGTTGTAGAACAATTAAATATAAAAAAATATACAGTGATGGGACATTCTATTACTGGATTATATGGGGTTAATTATGCTCAAAAATATGCCGATGAAATGACAGGTTTCATTGGGATTGATTCGAGCACACCTGAACAACCGTGGCCAGGGGTAGACTTACGCTTTTTAGACTTTTTAAAACAAGCAGGTGTTTTTCGAACCATTATTAATTTAAACCCGATTAAAAGTTTGGGTACTTCTAAAGAAAATCCTGATTTTCAGCAATTAAAACTTTTAACAATGAAAAATATCAATAGTCAAAATATGAAAGAAGAATTAAAAGAATTAGATCATAGCTTTCCAGATTCAAAAGGGTTAAAATATCCTGTTAACATGCCTGTTTTATTGTTCGTTGCCCATAATGATAACACAATGAAAAATTGGTTAGAGCTCCATCAAGATCAAATTAAAAGCTTAAAATATGGCGAAGTTATTGAGTTAGAAGGTTCCCACTATTTACATCACAAACAAACCAAAAAAATATCTAAAAAAACGAAACAATTTATGACAGAAAATATCAAGTGATTAAATTTAACTAACCAAAAGAGCGTTTGAAGTCTTACTTAAACTTCAAACGCTCTTTTTTTAAAGCCACAGGTCATTGATTGCATTTCTTTGTTCTTTATCAACAATGTGAGTATAGATAGCTGTTGCAGATGTTCCCGTCTGACCTAATTGATGAGAAACCGTTAATAAGCTATTGGTATTTTTATATAGTTGAGTCCCTACTGTATGACGTAATTTATGAGGAGTTAAACGTACTTTAAAATGGGTACTATATTTAGCAACCATTTTTTCAACTGTTGACTGATCAATTCGCTTAGCAGCACCTCGATAGGTCGTTAAAAATAAAGCTTTTTCAGCATTATCTGGTTGATAAAGTATTTTCCTCGATTCGATATAGTCATTGATATAATCAATAAATAAAGAAGAGATATAACAAGTATCTTGATAACCACCTTTTCGAATAACAGAGACCTCCATATTATATAAGTCAAGGTCACTCATTTGTAAATTCACTAACTCAGATAAACGCATCCCCGTACCAAGAAATAAAGCATTGATTGCTAAATCTCTAATTTTATTCCGATTAAAAGCTGCTAATGCTTGATGACTTTTTAATAATTTTTGGTAGTCATTTTCAATAAATTTTAAAAAATTAATCGCATCATCATCGAGTAATAATTTTTTTTCGATTGCTCTAGAACGTTCCTGCAATGTCTTACCGGTTTTAACATTTTCAACTTTCATCATGACATTTTGACTAAGGTAAGGTTGTTGATTTTTATCTTCTGTTTGTTCAGCCAAATATCGAAAAAGAGAACGGAGCGCTGTTAATGTTCTCTGAATGGTCACAAAAGAACGAACACGTCCATCGTTAACAGTACCTACCTTAACTGAATGTAATAGATGTGATTTATATAAATCAAATTCTTCTTTTTTTAGTTTTTCTAAATCTATAATTTCTAATTTATGTGGGGGAGAAGAGACTAATTTTTCACGATACAACCAATCGAAAAAACGACGATACTCTTTTGAATATTCATATAATGTCACTATAGAGTAGGGGATAATGCTTTTTGATTGAACATATTCATGAACGAACCAAGGAAGAGTCGTTAATTCTTCAGTCAACCGATTATAAACACTTTGATTTCTCAAAACAACACAACCTTTCTATTAAAACGAACATAAGTTCGCTTTAATAGAGTATAATATGCCTATACCAATTTGTCAATATAGGTTTGTTTTTTTTATTTCTAATAATATGATAAACTTAAGAATGATTAGAATAAAAAATGTAAAAATTAAGGAGTGCTCTCATGACTTTTATGTTAATAAGCATTGCATTACTTGGGATCATTAGTAGTTTAGCCATTTGGACACCTGATGTTCCTTGGAATGATATCACTTATTTGTTTAGACAAAATAAAAAACAATATTTAGCTTTTAGTAATCGCTTCAGAGGGAAGTACTTACTACTCCTCGGATTAATTGCTTTATGTGTCCTTTTTATAAGTTACTTTATACCTTTTACTCTTTCTGATTCAGTAATTGGCTTGTTTTTCATCCTTTATTTAATTATTTTTAGAATTATCTTAGAAGTAAAATGGCGACAATTACAAAAATAAAAGGAGGTATACCAATGAAAAGGTTAATAAAACTTCTATTGATATGTGCTGCAACATTTATTTTAGTTAGTTGCGGTAACGATGAAGTGAAAAAGATAAAAATAAAAAATGGTACGAATATCACCCCGACACTTTACACTCTTAAAGAACAAGAAGAACATTTAGAAAATTATGACATCCTCTATAACGCAGCTAACTTTAAGAGTAGTACTGAAAAGGAAGACGGTACTTATATTTTACCTGGCCTTATTAAAACACGGACACTCGCTTTAAATAAAGAAAATAAAGTTAGTACTAGTTATTCAATGGATCCTCAAGGAATCACACTAACTGAAGACTATCTCTTATTATCTGCTTATAGCCATGATAAACAGCATAATTCGGTCATTTATGTAATGGATAGAAAAACGCATCAATTTATTAAGACAGTCGTTTTAGAAGGTAACCCACATGTTGGAGGAATAGCCTACGATTCTAAGCATCAAAATATTTGGGTTTGTTCAATTACAAAAGATAAAAAAGCTGCCGTTGCAGCCTTCACTCTGGAAGAACTAGAAGCTTATGATTTTAATAGACAGAAGCAACCGATTAAGTATAGTCAAAACATTGCGTTAGATAATATAAAACGGGCTTCTTACATCGCCTATTACGACGATAAGCTCTATATTGGGTATTTCTCTAAAGAGCATGAAGGTGGTCTGGATGAGTACGATATCGATGCAGAAGGGACCTTAATCAAAGAACTTAAGCATCGAACCTTACTAACTACAAAAGATGACTTATTACGCCCTGAATACTTCACGAAAGTAGGGCATGGTATTCAAGGGATTACCTTTTATAAAAACTGGATGCTGCTATCACAATCTTATGGTATGAGAGATTCAGAAATATTAGTTTTCGATATCAATCAAAAAGAAAGAAAATATTTAGATAAAGATACTGTTTTGAGAATAAAAGCACCACCATACTTAGAACAAATCACAGTAGAAGGGGATAAACTATATACTATTTTTGAATCAGCAACCGAAAGATTTAGAAAGTTACCAGAAATTACAAAAGTAGATAGAGTAATCCAATTCGATGTAAATCAGTTAACAAAAGTTTTGAACAATCCACTTACAAAAGTTAAAAGATAATATTTATCAAAATAATAAAAATTTAACCTACCTTTCCGGAAAGTAACTTCTTTCAAGAAAGGTAGGTTTTAAGTTATGACGGTAATTTATTTTAAAAATATCAATAGTTTCTACATTTAATTTAATAAGTAGAATTTTTTTGAAATTTATCAACACTAGATAAAATTGCAATAGATAACAAGTAAAATTCAAATCCTTTTGTTTATTGCTCTCAAGAACTACACGAAGTTGTAATATAGTATTAACAACTATTATGATACGATAATCATTAATTCATGATATAATCTAGTCAACTTTAACTATGGAGGCGAATAAGATGTTCACGTTTTTAATGCTTATAATTACGGGACCTTTAGCTATTTTATTCTTTGTATGGGGCTATCAATTACGTCGAGGGAAATGGTTAAAATCACTCGCTGGTAACAACTTTAACGAGTTTTCAAAAGAAAAAGCAGAAAAGCTAGGTAAGTCTTCCGGAATACTACTTTACTTAAGTGGTTTGTTTTGTATTTCATTAGGGTTCGTTTCATTTCTCGGAAGAAATTATCGACAATTTATACTTTTTATTATTGGTATCATTACCATATTAAGTTTATTTCTTGTCATCAATTCACTAAGCGACTGGATAAAAAACGATTAATAATTATCAGATAAATACAATCGTATCGATTAAAAAAGAGAATTAATACGAAAAAGAATTCTAATCGATCATTTTTTATGTTTACAAGCACGTTAAAAAAATAAAACACTCGTCAAACATAAAAACAAATCATTGTTAACAATAAAAACCTAATTCCCTCTCTTTTTATCAACTTCCCATAATATATATTATGTAAACCAAGACTTGTTTTTATGGATGCAGGCCCAACCTACTTCCGTTAAATCTAATATCCATAAACATTACTTACATAATGGTGATGTTTATTAACTAAAATTTTATCATAAAAACCTCCGTTAGCAGCAAATTTAAAAGCTTTATCCAAACCAATTCCTTTCTTCAACAATAACCGCTGCGTAGTACGAAAATTGAGTATCAGAAATAAAAAAATTAAAATCTTTATTAGTAGTTCTTTTTGCAAACTCTTCACCTTTTTTAAATGTTTTTTCCTGCGACCCTTTATTAGCAGCATACAAAACTCCAATAAATGAAATTATTGCTACGAGCACCTGCCGTGACGATAATTATTCTAGAGATTAAACGCAAGAACCAACAATCTTCCCGTTCATCCAGTTACCCAATCCACTTGAATTGAATCTCTTTTTATTCTCTCGCTAACTCCGTGTTTTTTATGAAAAACACGATGTTCTTCAACAAACAAATAACTACTCTTCGTAATTTGTTTGTTCTTAATAATTACTTTGTTTATCTCACATTAAGCTCCTGTTTTGAATCTAACGTTAAATTTGGTTGGCCCAAATTCTATTTTTTAATGCTATAATAAAGTAATAGTAAAATAAAGACGTGAGTTTTTGACAAGTAAAGATCTAATAATTAAGTACAATCAAGAGTTCTTAAATACCCCTGGAGATAATATGAATTGTCCAAGATGTGGCTTGACGCCTTTGGAATCCAAGCTAAAATCCACTCAATTAGACGTACATATATATGAGCGATGCGCAAAAAAGGAAACCATCAAAAGGACGATGAAACAACCAATATTTTTATTAAAGCAGTGGTATGCTGCGAAGTGATTTTCACCAAATATATAGCTTAACTTAGGAAAGGAATTTAGATCATGAGCGATAAAACAAAAGGCTACCTATACCGATTACCTTGCATCAAGAACAAATACTATGTTGGAATTACAGATAAGAGCTTAGAAGAAAGATTAACAAAACATGCTAAAGGTACTTCTAAAGCCCAATTTGTGAGTAGATTTCCAATGGAGGATACTGTAAGAAATGAAATATTGGATGGCAAATACAATAGTATATTTGCCATCGAAATTGAACTCGAGAATGAAAAAGATCTTCCAAAATATGAAAATCAATATGAACTTTTGTTGATGGCTTTGTTTGGACCTATGTCACTGGGTGGCGGATTTAATCGACTGAATAAAGGTAAAACTCATAAAAAAAAATATAATAATAAGAGAAATTCCGAATTCAAAGCCTTTGTTAACAATAACTTAGTTGTTACTAGAAGAAAATACAATATCCCAAATGTTTTTCTTTCAAAGGATAACAAGATCATCCAATCTACATCAAATCCTTATGGATTCAAAGGCATAATGAGTAGCATACCATCTGATTCATGGACATTTGGTCCAGAGGACATTTTTCCGAAATTTTCCACCGGACCCAATAAAGGCAAGTATGTAACAGTCCCGCTAGATCACGATGTATTTAACAAGAGAACTCAAAAGAATAAAAAAGATATTCAAACAAAATATACTAAATTCCTCATACCAGCGGAATGATCGACCTCCTATTTCAGGAAGTTTTTTGCATTGAAACATAGGTAAAGATTATTCCATTTAAAATTTTATACTTCCATCTTCCCTATCTTAATAATTCTATTAAGTCTTTCCTCTTCTTCTTCTTCGATGTGTGATAAAATAATGAAAGAAAAGAGGTTTTACAATGAATGGGAAAAACAGAAAAGACATTACTATCGGTCAAAAAGTAGATATCGTTTTAAAAAAAGATCAACGCACTGGAAAATTAACACAAGGACATGTGAAAAAGATATTAACCAATAGTTCAACACATCCACATGGTATAAAAGTTATGTTAGTCGAAGGCGATCAAGTTGGTAGAGTCCAACATATTATCATCTAATTTAAAAAAGTTAAAAATACTAGCTGGACAAATGAAAAATCCAAAAAGCCTCCGATTTTAAATTTAAAATCGGAGGCTTTTTCTTATCACTGTTTCAACCTATTTATTTAGAATATGAATAGCAAATCCACCAAATTCTCCATCTAAATAAATGTTCTTCATTTTACCCCCTTCGTCATACGCTACTGTATCCATGTTAAAGGAAATACCTTTTCCTTTCAACTCTTCCATAGCACTATCCAAATTAGGTGTTCTCATAGCTATATGACCATTTTTACCTAAATAAGGACTTTTCATACATTCAAAGTAATTCCCGGCAAATTCAGACTTTTGACCATGACGGGGAGCTAAATTAAAGATATCACTTAATAATTTTGCTAACTCTAATGCTTCTTGTTCATTTTCTGTATTAATACCAATATGTTCTAATTCAAATTTATTTTCCATTTTTAATAACACCTCTTCTATTTTTTGTTCTATTTTTACATTGGGAACATGATCAGTGATCCTACTGTTAATGCGATTAAACGAATAAAATACTGTGGTATCGTAAATTGCCAAAATTCTTTAGCTGTATATTTCCCGTAACCTAAGATCATTGCAGGCATGCCATCGATTGGTAAGAAATGACCACACCAACCAGATAAAACAATGGCACAAGCTGCTGCAGTTGGATCTAAACCTAAGTTTGAACAAACAGCAATTGCTAAAGGTGTAAAAACATAAACGGTTCCAATCGTTGACCCCGTTAACGTAGCAAGTAAACTAGTTAAGATACAAAATGCAAAAATCATAACAAATGGATTGATATTTGTCCCTAGAATTCCGGCTACTGACTCACCTACTAAATTAGTTAAACCTGTACTTCCAAGTGCATCTGCAACACCAATAACCCCAGCAGACATCAAAATAATTGGAGCACTGATTGCATCTCTAATCTCTCTAAAATCTAAAACGCCAGTAATTAAAATAACTGCTACTGATAAACCCGCCATTGCATAACCAGCATCACCTATCTTGCTTTGAAGAAGCATACCCACCACTGCAAAAACAAAGGCTGCATAAGTAACATTTTCTTTCCACTTAGGCAGTAAAGAAACGCTTTCATTTTTTTCATCTTCTTCTTTTTCTTCTTCAAGTCGGCTATCTTTTATCGGATGATCTGGCAAAAACTTATATTGAATAATACAATTTAGTAAAAAACCAAGAGAAACAAAAACATTCACCATCGCAAATTTAAAAACAGAAACATTAATCGTTTGACCCGCAGCTCCTAGAACAGCAATAACAATACCATATTGTAATGCTGTATTAAATGGAATTAGCGGATGGTTTGCAGCAAAACCAGCTGTCATAATAACCTTTGATGGTGGTAATTTTTTACTATATGGTAAAGTAGAAAGCAAACCAATTGTTAATACATAGTAAGCCGTTGACCCAGTACCAAACAAACTACACCCTAACATAACGACTAAAATAATTAACAAATAGGATTTAAAACCACCTTTATTGGCCATTGAAAACATGGCTTTTTTAAACATAACAATAAAATTAGTTTTTTGCAAAGCAGCAATAATTGCCATAAACTCAGCTAACATAATAATCGTTGAATTTGAGAACCCTGAAAAGGCGCCTTTAATATCGGTAATTCCAAATATAACTAGTAACAAACAAGCTAATAATGGCGGTGCACCAAAGGGGAGTTTCTCAATCATGATTAGAGCAATCATTAGCACTGTAATTCCTAACGCAATAATCATCTGAATAGTCATAATATCCTCCTAAAATTTTATCTATTTCCTTATTATCAATTGGATAGAATAAATTTTTAGAAATTTCATTTATTCTATCCAATCCCAAAAAACAACGTATCTATTGGGCTCTATGATTGATTATAAAAAATCAATGCATCCCTTTTTCTTTATTTTCTGCTAAAACTCGCTTAATTGCTTCGATTCCTTCCTCAGGTACTTGGTTAAATGGAGCACGACAAGAACCTACGTTATAGCCAAGCAAACGAGTAGCCGTTTTTACAATAGTATTAGGATTACCATATTTGAAACAATCTCTAAAACTTTGGATACTTTCATTCACTTTTTTAGCTTCTTCAACCTTACCTTCCATAAATAAATCATAAATAGAAGCCATCGTGTGAGGATAAACATTAGCACAGCCAGCAATACCGCCAGTTCCTCCTGCTAGAAGCGTCCAAATAATTAACTGATCGTTACCAGATAATGTATAAAAATTACCATCTGTTTTCTTCTGACCTGCCCCAATATAACCTAAGATATTACTAAAATTACCACTAGAATCTTTAGCACCAATAATATTTTCAATCTCTGCTAAACGTCCAATTGTTCCAGGAGAAAGAGCATTTCCTGTCCGTGCTGGTATATTATATAAAACAATTGGTGTTTCTACTGCTTCAGCGACAGTCTTATAGTGAACATACAATTCTTCCTGACTAGCTGCTGCAAAGCTTGGCGTAATTATCGAAAGAACATCCACCCCTAATTCTTGTGCCATTTTACTTTGTTCAATCGTTTCTTTAGTAGAAATAGCGCCTGTTCCGGCATATATTGGCACTCTTCCATTACATTGATCAACAACCGTCTCTAAAACTAATTGTTTTTCTTTTGCAGATAAAATATAGCCTTCGCCATTCGTTCCAAAAGGAAATATACCGTGAATACCATTGTCAATCATCCGATCAACTTGAATACGAAGTTCTTCTACATTAATACTTTCATCAGCATTCATTGGTGTTAAGATTGGACAAATAATTCCTTTTAATTCAGTCTGTTTCATTAAACTCTCTCCCTTTAATTAATTTTTATTTTTAAAATTACTTTATAAAATAGTGATGTTTTATGCGTTGTTTGCTAATTTAATTGCATAATCTATCGCATTTTCTAAACTTACTTCACTTGCTGTCCATTTTCCAGCTTGATCAAAGGCTGTTCCATGATCAACCGATGTACGAATAATTGGTAAACCAAGAGTGATATTAACTCCTTTGACTTCTTTCCATTGACGACTTTGTTCATCATAAACAAAACCTAATACCTTTAATGGAATATGTCCTTGGTCATGGTACATCGCGACCACGATATCATACATTCCACCATTCGCTTTTGAAAAAAGAGTATCTGCAGGTAATGAACCATATACATCAATTCCTTCTTCTTTAGCTGCTTCTACTGCAGGATTTATTTCTTGAATTTCTTCAGTTCCAAACAAACCATTTTCACCACAATGTGGATTTAATCCTGCAACTGCAATTCGAGGATGACTTATGCCTAAGTCTTTACAGGCTTTATTTGCTATTCTAATAACATCTAATACCCGTTGTTTAGTTGCTAAATCACAGGCTTCTCGAAGAGAAACATGGGTTGATACATGAACCACTCGTAAGTTACCATCTGCTAACATCATCGTATATTTATCCGTTCCAGTTAAATCAGCATAAATTTCTGTGTGTCCTGCATAATGATGACCGGCTTTATTCATCGCTTCTTTATTTAAAGGATTTGTCACCGTAGCATCTATCTCTTTCGCCATTGCTAATTCGATTACTTTTTTTACGTATTGAAAAGCAGCATTTCCTCCAATTTCAGAAACTTCTCCGATCGGCATCTCATCGATAGCTACAATATCTAAATCAATAAGGTCAATCGTTCCTCGAGTGTACACTCCCTCTTTAGGTTCTTTAATAACATTAATTTTCAAATTTAGTTCTGGGTGTTTTTCTAGATAATATGAGACAACACTCTTATCTCCAATGAGTACTGGTTGACAACGATTATAGAGTGCTTCCTTGCTCAGAGTTTTCAAAGCAATCTCTGGTCCAATCCCCGCAGGATCTCCCAATGTTATTCCTATTATTTTTTTCATCAAATCTTAACTCCTTTCTATTTAAATCCATTATTTATAAAATTTCTAAATAAATATTTCGTGCATCTTCAGGTTTTATTTCACGCTTATTATTGACTAATAGACGAGTAACTTCCATTCCGGCAGAAACTAATTTATCGATATCCTCTTTAGGAACATCAAATACCTTTAAACTAGTTGGAATCTCTAATACATCTACTATCCTTTCAAATTCAGCAATCATATACGCTGATTTAACGTTTACTGAAAGGTTTTGATCACCTTCTCTGACCACTCGATCGTAAGCTTTAGCTAATAAATCTTTAATTGCTGATTCGTTAAATCGCATGACTGGGGCTAATAACATAGCATTAGAGACACCATGAGCAATATGATAAGCACCACCTAAAGGGTAAGACAAGGCATGAATTCCAGTTGTTCCTGATGAAGTAATAGCAACCCCTGCGTAAAATGAACCTAATAACATCTTGTTTTTAGCTTCTAAAGCATCTGAATTAGTACATGACTCAATAATATTATTCATAATTAAATCCAATGCTTCCAAAGCGAAGGTATCACTAATCGGATTTGCTTTATTTGATGTGAAACATTCAATCGCATGACACAATGCATCTACACCAGTGGCTGCAGCAATCGGTTTAGGTAAGTTTTTTATCATACGGCCATCTAAAAGGACGTAATCTGCTATCATCTCTGGATTAACAATCCCGATTTTTAATTCTTTTTCAGGCACTCCTACAATACTATTTGGTGTTGTTTCAGCACCCGTTCCTGCTGTTGTCGGAATCATTAAGCTCGTAACTTCTTTTTTCGCTAACAATGGATTGTCTAGTAAATCTTTAACCGTGTAATCATCTGTTGCCAAGATTGAGGCTAATTTAGAAACATCCATCACGCTTCCACCACCGATTGCTATAATAAAGTCAGCCTGTTCTTTCTTAAATAACTCAATTACACTTTGTGCTTCGTGATAATTAGGTTCAGCAGGGATGTCTGATAAAATTGTATAATCAATATTTAACGATTCAATGATTCTTATCGGCTTATCTGCTAACCCAGCAGCTAAAATCCCTTTGTCAGTAAACACTACAATTTTGTTAACTCCTTTGGAAAGGAGACCTTCAAGTTTTTCTAAAGCATTAGCTCCCGCACTCACACTTTTAGGCATTTTTAGTTCATAGTCTTTCATCATTTTTCTTCCTCCTTATTTTAAAAATACCGACCCGTCAAATATGATTATCATGTTTTATTTTTAATCATGTCTTCAAATAGTTCTTGATGACCAAAGCCACCGGATTTCGTTATCACTTCGATTTCTTTTTCTTGCCAATCAATTCTTGAAAGAACAACTCCTTTACTAATTTCTGTAATAGGTTTAATTTTAGTAATACCTAACACTTCCATCGATTGAAACAGAGTATCTCCACCAGTAAATAAAAAAGTTCCTTGAGAATGATCTTTCCATAGAGCTTTGGTTAACTGCCCTAAAGAATTCCCTATTTTAAACCTAACCTCTTGAATTGAAGAACCAGATATTTTTTCTAGCTTCCGTAACTCTCTAGTTGTTTTTTCGCTTAATGTTTCAAAAATAACTAGAGGGTATTTATCAATTAAAGTCAAAAATATTTTAATATCCTTTTTTCCTACCTGACTATCCCAGTACCCAGGAGTTAATAGTTGTTGGGTCGATAAAGATAATCTTGGGTATTTTTTTTCTTCAGCATATTCGATTTGCTTTTGAGTAATCATATTAATACTGCCACTCACAACAACAATGGGTTTTTTTATAGTAGATTCGATAGATGCATTTTTATTAAAGAGATGTTTACTTAGCACTTTAGCAAAACCTGCACAACCGATTGAGATATCTAAAAGATTTGCTTTGTCTAAGGCTAGCAGCTGGTTTTCTAAATCTAACTCAGTTTTTGAATCAAAGAGTAGCAATCCTTTTGGGTTGTTAGGTATGACATTACCTCGGATTAAAGTTCCATCTATTTCTGCTTCATTTTTCAATCGAGAAATAACGTCACTCTCTGTAACAGGTTCATAAGGATCATCAGCAAAAACACTCTCTGATACTAACTGACCATCAATATATAATTTTCCATCTATCAGTACTCGATTCATTTCTGGATAGGCCGGCAGAAAAGGAAGAGTGTCTTTTTGACTATTATCTAAAATCGCTTTAATTTCAGCGCTTATATTTCCTCTTAAAGCAGAATCAACTTTCTTATAGATGTACGCAATCTTTGCCTTATTCGCTGACAAGATAATTTTTTTGATTTTCTGATATGCTTTTTCGAAGGTTAGATAGCGTGTTTCTGTATCAATAACTAAAACTTCTAATTTTTCATCGGTCATTAGTAAGTTTTCATCTATATTTGTCGTTACCATTGTCTGGATACCTAATTTTGAAAATTGAACACCTGTGTCAAGAGCACCCGTAAAATCATCAGCAATAATTAGTAGCTTTACCATATATTCACCACCTATCTGTTATATGTTCATTTTAAACCGCTTTCTTCTGGAAATGTATAGTATAATAACTAATATACGTTTACTTTTGAAACGTATCAGCTTTATCGTCACTGTATATGTTAATAAATTCAATTTAATGTTCATTTTTGAAACGATTCGTTAGGAGGAATAAACATGACAAAAAAAAAGAAGATTTTGGGAATTGCGCCTTATGAAGAATTAAAAAACTCGATGGAAGTTGTTGGACAAGAAATCAGTGACATTCAAACTGATATTTATACAGCTGATTTAGATGAAGGACGACAAATGGCTTTAAAACATTACCACGATGACTATGATGCTATTATTTCTAGGGGAGGAACAGCAGATCTGATCCGTCAATCAGTTTCTATTCCAGTTATTGATGTTTCAATCTCAATTTATGATATCTTAGGAGCCATCCGGCTAGCCGATAACTATACTAATAATTATGCTATCGTTGGTTACTCGAGTATTACCGAACCCGCTCACTTACTTTGTGATATCTTAGGGTATAATATTAAAATTATCACTTTAAATAAAAAAAGTGATGCAAGCCATATTCTAGATAACCTAAATCAAGAAAATTTTGAGATGATTTTATGTGATGTCATTACGAATCGGTTAGCTTTATCAAAATCATTAAACACTATTTTAATCACATCAGGATATGAAAGCGTCAAAAAAGCTTATAATGAAGCCTTGACAATTATTCGTTTCTTAAAAAAGGAAAAACATCAAAAATTAATGTTAGAGGCTTCTTTACAACTTCAAGAACAAGATACTATTATTTTTGATACCAAATTTAATCCCTATTTTTCAACACTCTCAGAATCTTTAGAAATATCGCTTTTACACTTTTTAACTACTCGACCTCATCTGGACAATAATGAACAATATTATTACAATAAATCAGAAAAAATATACCATTTATTAATTAATCATTTGATCATAGATGAAACTCTATATTTTAGTTGTAAAGTAAAAAGTATGACACCCCCTATCATTAATAATCGCTTTGGAATTACTTATCAAAAAAGAACAGAAGTTGTCGACCTACTAAGAACTCAACTACTTTTTTCAAAATTTATACAAGATAAAACAAAGATTGAGTTGAAAAAAGCAGCTAGTTTCTATAATGCATTAATCATTATCGGTGAAGTCGGAACTGAAAAATCTAACATTGCTTATCAATCTTTTCTTAACCAAAAAAGTCATCGTAATCATTTAATTACCATTGACGTTAAATTAGTTAATGATAAGTTGTGGAAATTTCTTTTAAACTCAAACAATAGTCCTTTATTAGATGAAAACAATACAATTTTATTCAAAAATATGGAACAACTTTCAGCTAAAGATACCGATACATTAATATCAATAATAAAAAATACAAAATTGCTACAAAGAAATCATTTACTTTTTACCTATAATTCAAACAATGAAAAAGACAATACTGTTTATAATACACTACACATGAATTTGAATTGTGGAAGACTTTACATTCCGTCATTAAAAGAGCGTAAAAACGAACTCAACGCGATGACAACTCTACTTTTAAATAAAATTAACATTGAATGTAATTGTGAAATTATTGGTTTTGATCCAAAAGCACTTGAAGCATTCCTCGATTATGACTGGCCTGGAAATTTCAAACAAATCCAAGCGGGATTAAAAGAATTAGTCATTAATGCTAAAACACATTACATATCAGAGCATCAAGTAACTCAATTAATAAAAAAAGAACAACTGGTACATAATTTTTCTAATTATTATCTGTCTTCTTTTTCTCTACCAGATACTGTAGAACAACCTACTTTATTTGATTATAGTAAACATATTATTCTGAGTATCTTGGAACAAAATGAAGGAAATCAAACTAAGACCGCTCGTCAACTCGGGATTAGCCGAACAACCTTATGGCGTTACCTCAAAAATAATTAAAAAAACGATGACAAATTTTGTAGTGACCCCTAAAAGTTAGACTTTTGAGGAGTGGATAAATCCAATCCTTTTTTATACCTTTAATCTGATTGTTATACAGCAGATTGAGCTACCATTTAAAATTCGACAGGACTTTGCCTGTTCAACTTCTTTTCATTCGTTTGTTATTGTAGCAATAAATATATACTGAACAATCGCTACTTTAAGTTCATCAAAACTATGATAGATTTCTCCTTGGGTGATTTATCTAAACAATTCCCTTTACGGAGCCATACTTTGAAAAATATTGGATTGCTTTTTCTAGTACTTTCATTACTGCGATTATATTAGGTTTCTTCGATTAAAATGCTTTAACGTGTGTCTTATGCTTTTAAATCATTCAGAAACATGAGAATTCAAATTTTTTTAATCAATCAGCTGATTGCGATGATATAACGCAAAAAAGGATGAATCTGAGAAAATTCTCAAATTCATCCTTCAACTAAAAAGTTCCTATCAGTTCTATTTGACAAAGAGCCACAAAAAATCGGTTTTCAAAACATATAAAAAAAGGAACTAAAGAGATAAACTCTTTAGTTCCTTTTACTTTAGTTTGAATTTAATTACGCTTTTTCAATGTTTGTTGCTTGAGGGCCACGTTGACCATCTTCAACATCGAAAGTCACTGCTTGACCTTCTTCTAAAGTTTTGAATCCGTCACCTTGAATAGCTGAGAAATGTGCAAATACATCTTCTCCACCTTCTTGAGTGATAAAACCAAAACCTTTATCAGCGTTAAACCATTTAACTGTTCCTTGTGCCATGTTTGTTTCCTCCTATTCTATAATTTGTTGCAATAATTGTGTTGCTAAATAGGATTTACAAGATGACCCTATAACGCTCAAAATACTACTCTCATAATATAACATGTAAACATTAAAATTGCAAGCATAATTAGAAAGTATTTTTTATTTTTTATTTTGAATACAATCAAAAAAGCTTTAAGAAGAGCTCCATCTTAGGTTTTATCATATACCAGGGATTATAAAATTGATAAAAAATAAAACAGATTCACTATTCGAATTCATCTATTTCCAATACTTATTTCACTAAATTTATAATCGCCAACACTTAAGTATGATACAATTATAAAATAAATCTTACTAACAATAAATTTTCGGAGGGAAAATATGATATTACTCATCGCTGAAGATTTTATAAAAACGGATCAGGTAACTAACGTCCTCCCTTTCTACGAAGAACTTGTAAGAGAAACACGGAAAGAAATAGGGTGTATCTCTTATCAATTAACCCAAGATTTGAATGAAAAAGGACATTTTATATTTGTTGAACATTGGATAGATGAAAATGCTATACAAAACCATACCCAAACAGAACACTTTAAACGATTGGTTCCTCTAATTGATCAACATATTAGAAAAAAAGCGAAATATACTAGAATGGAAATTATTTTTTAAGACTTATTTGTAGAATCAAGTTAGCCACCCTAAAATAATAAAAAAATACCATGGTAAAAAATTCGTGTATCATTGAAGTAACTACCCAACAACGAAAGGAATTTTTATCATGGTACAAACTAAGAATAACACAAAAAAATCTAGTTATAAACATCTTTCCTTTAAGGAAAGGCAGCTTATTGAAGTTTGGCATAATATGGGGGACTCTAATAGAGAAATTGGCAAACGATCAGGCTGACACCATCAAACGATAAATAATGAGCTCAACAGAACCACAATAAATATTGATGATGATGAAAATAAATTTAAAGAGTTTAAAAAAATCATTCAAGAAAATTCTACTCTAAAACAACTAAGTCAAAAATTACTAGAAACAGAAATAAACATAGACGATACCATAGAAATTATCCTTTACTTTCAAAATAATCCACTAGAAGAATTTAATATGGAAGTTATTCAGCAACAATTAACCTGGATGGAGCATGTAAAAAATCAAGAAACAGGCATTAGCTCGTTAGCAACATATTTTATAAATGGCTATAAAAAAAGAGTAGCAAATAGTGAACTACATTTAAAACCAGGATTTATCATTGATACGGAAATGACTCCCAAGGTTCCTTTATTTAGATGAGTTTGGTTATATTTATCTCGAATTAACAAGGTATTTTCGAGAATTACTTCTACTTTATCGGAGATAAGTTTTTTGCGAACAGTTGGATATTCAATAAATGAACCTATAGAAATTAACATTTCAGACAAATTAAATCAATCCCTTTTAATTTCTATTATAGACAGTACTGAAAAGAAACTGTCTAGTAGCGCCCTTGGTATCTTTTCAAATTCCAATTCAGAAGATCTGTTACAAAGATTAAAATAGCATAAGCTTTTTTAGGTTCTCTTGCAAAGTTTAAAATGAAAAAACCTTTTACTTAATTATTTTAATTTTATGCTGAAATTCCTAATAATTGGTTAATCTCATAAGTCACTGAAAAGCCAAAGAGATTTCCGTATCTTCGACTAGTGTTATATAAAGTATGTATCGTTTTAATTTCTTTAATCGTAGTTGAGGCAGTCATTATGGACTGATATAGCTTGTTCATCTTCTTTACTGGGCGATGATCCTGCTCAATGATATTATTCAAATACTTACTCATCCGATATTCTGTTTTAGTAAATAGATGTTCAGATTTAAGTCGATTGAGAGCACAACTTTAACGAAGACGCTTTATCTGTAACAATTACTCTAGATTCTCCAAATTGTTTAATTAACCGTTTAAAGAAAGAGTAGGCAGATTGACTTTCTCGATTTTTTCGTAGCCATATATCTAAATTTAAGCCTGTAGAATCAATGGCACGATATAAATAGTTGTGTGACGAACATCAATTCCACGGTCATTCATGATTTTTGAAACTTTCCGATAACTCAGGTTATATCTCAAATAATAGCCAACGGCTACCGTTATAATATCTTTTTTAAATTGTTTACCTTTAAAGTGAGTCATTTGGCAGCTCCTAATCATCTTTTTCTTTTAATTTTACCTCACATCAAGATAATTGAAAAAAATTTGCAACAGAACCCAATTTAATACATAATAAGATTATTAAGTTTAAAAAATGGGGGGGTTGATTGTTGAAAGTTGCTATCTGTGATGACAACCCATCACTAACTGAAAAAATAAATACCATGCTATCAATTTACGACCACAGCATGTTTGAAACCTATACGTACTACAACCCACTAAAACTAATTAATCAACTTGAAATCGAAAACTTTGATTTCTTTATTTTAGATATAGAAATGGATGAAATGAGCGGTGTTGATCTTGCAAAAAAGATTAGAGAAAAAGGCATCTTATCCCCTATTTTATTTTTAACAAGCTACAAGGAATATATGGAAGAGGTTTTCCAAGTACAAACCTTTGATTACCTACTCAAGCCTCCTACTCAAGAGAGAATGAATCAAGTTTTAGGTAAACTCGTTCAATATATAGGTAAGTCTGAAAATTATTTCGTATTTTCAATAAACAAAACAACTCATAAAGTACCTACAAAAGATATTATCTATTTTGAGAAAGACAAGAGACAAGTTATCATTCACACAATAGATAAAACGTATAAGACATACATGTCAACAAATCAAGTAAATGAGCAATTAGATGTTGATTTCGTTCAAATTCACTCTTCATTCATAATAAATTGCTCTTTTATTAAGGAATTAGGGAACAACTTTCTTTTGTTAGATTTTAAAGGAGAATTTGTTGAAATACCTATAAGCAGAAGATTAAAATCTTCATCACATGAAAATATTGTAATGTCTATGAGGGGAAAAATATAATGTTTAGTATAATATTACGTAATATTAGCTTGTTGGCTTACCTATTTATTGTTTCTTACTTTTTCTCCAATTGGTCAAAAACAGTAAAAAAACATAGCAAATTTTATAAAATAACCTGGACTGCTTTAATATTCTTGGTAGTCATTGCCAGTACCTTATCCAGCATCTATTTTACTCATTCAAATTTACCCTATATAAATTTATTGTTAAGCGTCATACTGATATACTCTGTAGCAATGCTGCACTCTGTTCCCTACTTAGACTCAGTTGTTTGGACGATAACACTTATTTCGATGAACCTGATTTGTGAGGTTTTGTCTTTATACCTCACAAAAATGATTATCAGTACGGGCTCTGCTTCATATGACAACCCTACTTTTGCCATTGTTTCAATATCCTTTACCACTTTAATTGAATTGGTCGGTATAGTAATTATCAAATTTTCAATAGTTAAAGGAAACGATTCTAAACTTTCAACAAGCTTAACTTCTACATTGTTTCTAATTTCAATTCCTGTCTTGTCAATCATCATTTTATTTAGCTTATTGATGAGACACGACCATTCAGGAAGTAACCAAGTTTCTGAAGCTGCAATCACCAGCAGTGTTATCATACTTAATGTTTGTGTGATTTTTCTTTATAAAATAACCATTGAACACCAAAAACAACAATATGACATATCACTCAACAAGAAAAACATTGAAACTGAACACAGAATTTTAAATGAAATGAAAAAAAATAGAAGTAACGTTCTAAAGTTAAAACATGACTTAAAAAATCAGTACTTAACCATACTTGGTTTGATTGAAAATGAAGAACTAAATGAAGCTATAGATTATATTAAGGGTAGTTTTGATATCTTAGAACCACCTACTAAAACTTACGCATCTGATGGTGTTTTGAATTATTTATTAAACGAAAAACTTGCTGAAGCAGAAAAAAATCAAATAAGCGTTGATAACCAAATTTTCATCTCAAAAAATATAAAAATTAACAACGATGTTTTGGCGATCGTAATTGGGAATGTCATTGATAACGCAATGCAAGCGTCTATGAGGATTGAACCTGAAAATAGGAAAGTTAACATTGTTATCAAACAGTTTAACAATGACCTCTTAGTTGAAGTATCAAACAACTTTAATCCTGAAGAGGTTTCAACAAGGACTCATAGGAAAGAAGAAGGCTTAGGAATGAAGAACATAGATGGTCTTTTACAGCAAATTGGTGGTATATATCGTCATTGGACTGAAGAAGGTAAGTATTTTGTGACTGTTGTCGTTTTTAATGTATACCAAAAAAAATAAAAAAGGGGCGGTCTATTTATATAGATCCTTCCGCTTGTTTAGTATACTTCCATTTTGTTAAGAGATTTAGAAAATTCCATAAATAGCCAAGCAAATACTAATCCCATCATTACTGATGATATAAATGTTACCATTGGAAAATTCATTAAACCCATTGCAGAAAAATTGGAAAACATTAGCATAAGAACTACCGCTGTAATTACAGTCGCAATTTCTGATTGCTTCCAAATTGATATCATTTCTGACAAGATCAAAATTAAAAATAGTAAGCTACAACTTGTTGCAATAGCTACGAATCCCAGATACATCTCAAAAATTATATTTGAACTGTCAAACTTCAAAAATAAGTTCAGTATTACTTCTACAATGAATGCAATAAAGAGTGCACTACCAAAACTTGTTAGAACAATAGCAAAGAACGAACTCGTTTTTTTCATAAGTAATTCTTTTCTATCTACTGGAAATAAAAATGCTCTGTTTCTTTGGTCACCAATGTAAAATCTAACCAACTCTTTTCTCAAAAGAACTGCTCCGTAAATTGATATTCCACACATCGAAACTGTATTAGACAGTGCAATTATTCCCTGAAAAGAAGAAATCGTATCAGAACTATCATCAAATTTCCCCACAACTGAAAAGAACATAAATGATATCAATTGAATTACTATTGTGATCAAAAAAACTTTAGACCAGGCACTTTTTATCTTGGACATTTCATATTGAAAAATATTTAATTGTACACCATTAATTAGTTTTTCGTTTTTGTTCATCATAATAATCTTTCAACCCCTCTTTGTACTCATTTCTAATTTCAAACATCGATTTAGACTCCAAGACGTTCCCTTTTTCGATGAAAATCACATCATCGAGAAAAGTTTCCATATCTCTTAAAACATGACTACTTACGATTAATACTCTTCCTTTGGACAACGATTTTACATTTTCTATGAATAAATCTACTCCATCTGGGTCTAATCCATTGAAAGGTTCATCTAAAAGGACTAAAGAAGGATTGTGGGCCGTTGAAAGTCCTAATAAAAATCTCTGCTTCATCCCTAAAGACATTGTATTAAATTTCATATTTTTATTAACACTTAATCCAACATCATCCAAAATTTTTTCGATTGTAATTAAGTTTTTCAGGCCATAATAAAAAACATGATCATTATATATATCCTCTAAACTGAACTCCTTAAGACTATCCGAGTTAACAAAGTTTGTACCAATTTTAGATAATACTTTTGAATCTGCTACTTCTACTTGTTTACTATCTATTTCAAGTAGTCCTCCATCTGGTCTAAGTAATCCACACAAGCACTTCATTAATGTTGTCTTACCCGCACCATTTGGACCAACTAATCCGTATATTTTACCCGCTTCTAAGTCTAATTCATTAACGTTTAAATTGAACGAATCACTTAGATTTTTATATAAGTTTTTGATTTTTATTGTTTGCACTATATTACTCAATCCCTTCTTGACAGTGAAATAAGTGAAAGTGAACTTGTTAGTATTAACCAAAAACAAACTACCAAAATATTGTTAATATTAACTGTTCCTTGCTCGTAAAACATTGCCCTTATTAAATTACTGGATGGAACAAATGGTAAGAATTCAAAAAAACTTACTAAACCTGAAGGTAATCTATCGGTGGGATATGTTATAGGAGAGAACAATAGTCCTCCAATCATAATTATCTGAGTAGCCAAGCCAACAACATTTGGAGATAACCAATACGCCAAAGCAAACCCGATAGAAATCATGCATAGTTGAATCAACATAAGTATTACAATTGCTTGTATGGAAAAACTTATTTTCACCCTGAATCTGAAGTAGGCTGCCAAGAATGACATAAATACCCCTGGTAGAGAGACCATACCCCAAATAATAAAATCAGCAACCAATATATTGAACCTTGAAACAGGTAAAGTGCGTTGATAACTGACAATTCCATCTTGCTTTGCTGTACTAATTATTTGAGCTGCAAGCACACACCCGACAGCAATGATTCCAAGCGTAGTTGCTCCCGATGATAAATACACTGCTGTTTCTTTATCTACATCAGGTATCAATAATGCTAACCCGTAAACTATCGCTATGGATAAAAAAGCCTGAGTTAGAGTAAAAACAGGTAGTAGTGATTTGTGTCTTAACAAACTCCATTTAATTAATGCAAATAATTCCTTAATTACTGATTTGTTTCCGTGAGTTCTCATCGTCTCCATCTATCAACTCTCCATATGTTTCATTTAAGGATTTCGGCGAAACCTTATAGTTTTGAACCTTTCGTTCGATTATCAATTTCATGACCCAGTTAACTGCATCAAGGACCTGACTGTTTGTTAACTCCATCTCTATCGCTAATTCTTCTTCATTTAGACTTGATTGAGTTGCACTCGGAACAATCGCTTCTTTCAAATCATTAAGATTAACGAAATTAACAATCATATGGTTTTGTTCGTTTATCTCTATAGATTGTTCCTTTAATTTTTTATCCTCCAGAACTTTTCCACGATTCATTAAAATATATCTGTCGGCATATTTTTCTACTTCTAAAATGTTGTGGGTAACGACGATAATTACATGTCCGTCCGTTGTGAGTTTTTTTAAATGTTTCCATATTATCTGTCGTCTTATCGGGTCAACGTCATTAGTCGGCTCATCAAGTACAATGATTGGAGACGGGAAAGCGACCGCCATTGCGAATGAAGTAAGCCTTCTAAGTCCACCCGACAGTTTTTGTCCTGGGATATCCTTCCACTCGTCTATTTTCAATTCTTTCAGTATTTTAGTACATTCGTTTTTCGCTTCTTTATGACTCAACCCTCTTATCCTTAAGATTGATTCCACCGACTGTGCCATTGTTACACCAGCTAAAGGAGCGTGCAATTGAGGCATCATTGATACATATTCTCTTGCTATTTTACTGTCAGTAGCAAAAGAGACGCCATCAAACGTAATAGATCCCTTAGTTGGTTTAATTATACCTATGATCTGGTTTAGCATTGTGGTTTTTCCAGCACCATTATGACCAGTTATAGCCGATATTTCACCTTGACTAAATGTTAGGTTAATATTTTCATTAGCAAAATGATTGGCTTTTTTATATTTTTTGCTCAGTGAGTGTAACTCCAATTGTTTTTTCAAAACACGCCTCCTAAATTTAGACTTAATTAATTTGATTGATAATTGGGATTATCCAAAGTAACGACATTGTAACCAGTGAAGAAATACTAATTACCTTTATTAAAGCGGACACTCCAAGACCAGTATCTTCAAAGTAAAAGGGGTTGTCTGCAAGGAAGCGAATCAGTCGGATATTCATACTTCATTTTTTCGCTCCTTATTTAAAAAATGGCGAGATATCTTTATCTCGCCTAATGGTTATTTGGTTATCAAATTAGATAACGATCCACCATGCTGTTGCGTCAACTGTGTTTGCTTTACATACATTAATTTTTTTCATCGTATTTTCCTCCTTTCCTAAACCTTATATAAAGTCTTTTCTGCGAAATAGAAAGTTAATTTCTCTTTCGATATATTTATAATACCTTTTATAATTGTCTATATTCTCGTCTGGTAATAACTGGCAACCTAAATGTAATTAACGGTTAAATAAATAATATTTTAAACAAAATTAAATTAAAACGTTGAATTCATTGACCAAATCGGGGTATAGTTTACCCATTATAAAAAAAGGAGTGTAACAAATGAGCGTAAAACAAACGGAATCACAAGATAAAAGGAGGTTTAGACCTAATAGAACAACAACAATAATCAGTTTATCTTTAGCAGCTTTTATATTCGGACCAATCGTTTCACTTTTATATGATTATTAGCATGTTGGGGTATCCAATTATTTTATATTTGTTGATTATCATTAACAATAAAATGTATAAAGGAAATCTCACCAATTTGGTTTTTCAACTAAACATATTAGTTCAAGTGTTATCAAAGATACAGTATGCGGAACTATTTTAGTAATGGGTTTATACCTTCCTTCAATACTTTTATCTACCATTAATACATCAGTCAATAGCAACTCCAACACTATAATTGCCATCTTTAGCAACTCTCTGATCTTTTCTTTATTCCATCTATCTGCTCCTGGTGTAACAGCTTTGCCAGTAATCAATCTATTTCTGTTTGGCATAATGTTCTCATTAATCTATTACATTACAAATGACATGTGGTTGACTGGTTTCGCTCATGGCACTTGGAATATTGTTCTTGGAGTCATAATTGGAACAGGAATTAGCGGCCAAGTTATTGAAAATAGTCTTTTTAGTACAATTACAAGTCCATTAAAAACCACTTTAAGTGGAGGAGATTTTGGGCTTGAAGGTGGAGTGATGATGACTATAGTCTCAATTGCTATGATAACAGTCTTAATTGCAAAGGCAAAAGCTATCAAATGAATACAAAAAGAAGCCTGGAATCTTCCAAGCTTCTTTTTATAATTCTAAGAGATGTAAAATGGTAAGAAGGTTCTTGGACTTTCGGACCTCAAGATTGCTTCCCGAAAGATAAAAACGGTAAATCTATAGAAATACAACTGAATCATGAATTAAACAATAAAGTCACTAATGCAACTAATCCAGATTCATTAACAAAATATATTGAAGAACTTCTCAAAGAATATTATTAACCTCCAAATAATTTGGTGGCTTTTTTTTGTCCCAAAATCACAAAAATTTGATTTCGTGTTTAGACGTTCAGTTTGACCAATCACCCACTTTAAATATTTTAAACGCCTTAGAAACGTCCTCTGACGACATAATGTGTTTTAACCTAATTTCCCTTGTTTTCGAACTGAAATTTCAGCTCTTATAAAATCTCTGGTATAATGAGTTCACTTTATTATGTAGAATAGTGAACTCAAACTCTTGATTCATAAGGTTTAAAAATATGGTTTTAATGAGTTCATTAATATGGTAATATGGATATAGATTAATGAACTCACTATTTCACTTAAAAAGAGGTGTTTTTTTGTCTTATAATGTTCAACCTTTACGTAGTCAAACTGAAATTGATGATTTTCTCTTTTGGTTACGACGAACAAGTTCACCTAAACGAGATACGTTTCTTTTTATCCTAGGGATCAACACTGGGTTACGAATGTCAGATATCGTTAAACTAAAAGTTAAAGATATTCGTTATGAAAAAAGACCAATTATCGTAGAAAGAAAAACCGGAAAAAGAAAGATGTTATACCTTGACAATCTACAAGAACATATCGAAAACTTTATTAAAGGAAAAAATGACGATGAATGGTTATTTCCAAGCCGACAACAAGGGGGGCATCTTAAAGTCAACACTGTTTATAAACAGTACCAAAGGATAGCAGAAGATTTAGATCGAAAAGATATTGGCACACATACCCTAAGAAAAACATTTGGCTACCACTACTATCGTAAAACACGGGATATCGCAACCTTAATGGAGATTTTTAACCATAGTTCTGAACGAGTGACGAAAAGGTATATTGGAATTACTAGTGACGAAATCGGAAATACTTTAGCCGATTTTAGATTAGGTATTTAAAAAAAGGTCTTTGCCGATTCAACCGAAGTGTTAATATTTCGGTTGAATCGGCAAAGACCTTTTTTGACTGATCGTTAATTACTTGATTTCCTTAACCAATTGATATTGGGTTAATTCTTTCGTTGCCTTAATTTTATAAAATTCGGATAATTGTTTCGTAGTTAAGGCTAAATTAAAACATTTAAAAGACTCTGCCTCTTCATAATATTCAAAGATAGCAGCAACAGCAGAAGCCAACATTTCCCAATCGATTAAATCAAGTTGATAAATTTTAATTTCCTTATTCTCAATGTTAGAGACTACGGTACCAAATTCTTCTTTTTTACTATTTAAAAATTTAAAAGTATCGTATCCTCTAATCCTTTTATTTTGCCAAGGCACTACTATACCCTCTATGATGTCATATTTACTTTCTTTTTTAAGCTTAACTTCTTGGTCAAAAAAAGTTGGTCGATTACCTGTTAAAAAATACAATCTTTGTTTCGTTGTAAATCCTTCTTTTTGATAAAATTTTAGTGCACGATTGTTTGTTGCAATAACTTCAAGTGTCAACCAAGTCAAGCCGTCCGCTTTCGCCAGATTGAAAATATGCCTCATTAACAAGCGTGCTACCCCTTTACCACGATAACTTTTAATAACTGCTAATCCACCAATCCAAGCTAGAGAACCATCTTCACCATATAAGATAACCCCTACTCCTACTTCACCATCAAAACAAACTACCGACTTCTGGAAGGAGAGTTTAAGTTCAGATAGCCTTAAGTCTAATTGTTCTTCAGTCATTTTTATAGGTAAAATATAATCAGAAAAACTTTGATTCCAAATTTCGGTTCTCAACTTAGTCGGAACGTCTGAAAAACGGACTATTCTAAAACCAGTCATACTACTCACTCCATTCTAATGTAAATAAAAAACACTTAGAAGTATAAACTTCTAAGTGTTAGGTAATTAAGCTTTTTCGATATTAACTGCTTGTGGTCCACGTTGACCATCTTCGATATCAAAAGTAACTGCTTGACCTTCTTCTAAAGTTTTGAAGCCGTCACCTTGGATAGCTGAAAAATGTGCAAATACATCTTCGCCACCTTCTTGACTAATAAATCCAAAACCTTTGTCAGCGTTAAACCATTTAACTGTTCCTTGTGCCATGAATGTTTTCCTCCTTATTAATGCGTACGTCTGCACGCTTCTTATATTGCAATAGATGTGACGCTTAAAAGGAGAAATGTTATATAAATTTTCCTAATATGTATCAAAAATACTACAATAATTACTATACTATATAACTATGGTTTTTGCAAGCTTTAATTAAAAATACTTTTGTTTTTTTAAAAGAATCGTAGTAAATCCTCCATCATTAACTTTTCTTTTTCTCTCTTTTCAATATCTTTTTTTATTTTCCCTTTTTCTAAAACAATTAAACGATTGCCATAAATCAAGGCATCTTCCATTTGGTGTGTAATCATTAAACAAGTTAAATTTTTCTCGGTCACTGTATCATTCGTTAACTTCATTAGTTGTTTTGCTGTTTTCGGATCTAGTGCTGCTGTATGTTCATCCAGTAAAAGCAGTTTGGGTTCATTCATAGTCGCCATTAACAGACTTAGCGCTTGACGCTGTCCACCGGATAAATTTCCTGTTGGTGTGTCTAAGTGTTCTTCTAAACCATTGCCCACTACTTGGCATCTCTGATAAAAAAGCTCTCGATGTTGCTTGATTTCACGCATCTTAAAAAGACTTCTTTTTTTACCACGTTTCGTCGCTAAAAG
This sequence comes from Vagococcus sp., assembly GCF_052102835.1. Taxonomy (NCBI): domain Bacteria; kingdom Bacillati; phylum Bacillota; class Bacilli; order Lactobacillales; family Enterococcaceae; genus Vagococcus; species Vagococcus sp. The sequence continues at coordinate 36,264 of NZ_JBQEIL010000006.1, read as the reverse complement.
TAAATTTTCCATTACCGTCATCCGTGGAGCTGTCCCATTTTTAGGATCTTGAAAAACTCGAGCAATTAATCTAGCCCGTTCTTCCTCCGTTTCCTGTGTGACCTTCTCCCCAAAAATAGTAACCTCACCTTGAGTTAATTGTAGTTGTCCTGTAATCGCATTAAATAATGTTGATTTACCTGCACCATTTCCACCTAAAATAGTAATAAAATCACCTGTTTTAACGGTTAAATTTAAGTGATCCATTATTTTCAGATGATTATCTAATTCGATACTAGCCTGTTTTATTTCTAAAGGATAAAAACTCATTTTAGTTTACCTCCTAAAATTTTCTTTCTGATTTGAGGCACCATTAAACATATCGCTAATATTAGTGAAGAATATGCTTTTAAATAGGTTGTATCAAAATTCAATTTAATTACCATTAAAATTAAGAGTTGATAAAGGACACTCCCTATCACGATGGCAACTAAACGCTCTAGCATTGTTAATTCTCCGAATAACAATTCACCTAAAATGATAGATGCTAAACCGATGACGATGACCCCTATCCCTTTATTCACATCAGCATAACCTTCACTTTGTGCAATCAAAGAACCAGATAAAGCAATAATCCCATTTGAAACAACTAAACCTAAAATTTTCATGCGATCTGTTTTAATGCCTAGCGATTTTGCCATAACTTCATTATCACCAGTCGCAATATAAGCTTGACCTAAATCCGTATGCAAAAATAAATAGAGAAGAAAAATGACCATTATAATTAAAAGTAAACCTATTACAATCACATCAAAATGAAGAGGTAAATGCAAAAAATTTAGTTCTTTAAAAAGTGTGGGTTGATTAAGCAATGAAAGGTTAGGTGATTTCATCACAAATAACATGACAGAATTTAAGGCACTCATCACTAAAATTCCTGCTAAGATAACTGGTATTTTCCCTTTTGTATAGAGCATTCCGGTTGTTAATCCTGCTAACATACCGGCAACCATTCCAATAATGGTCGCTAAAATAGGCGGCGTTCCAATTGTAATCGCAGTCACGGTTACCGCTCCACCCAAAGGAAAACTTCCTTCTGTCGTTAAATCCGGAAAATCAAGAATTCGAAACGTTAAAAAAATGCCAATTCCCAAAATTGCCCATAAAAGGCCTTGTCCGATGGTTGATATTAACATTTAGTATTCCTCCTCTTCTTCTATAACAAACGACTGATATTTTTCTGGAATTTTAATTCCTAAAAGATCCGCTTGTTTTTGATTAATTGAAACGTCGCCTTCTTCAAAAAGATAGATTGGCATCTCAGCTGGTTTTTCCTTCTTCTCTATAATTTGAATGGCCATCTTTGCTGTTTGTACTCCCAACTGGTATTGGTTAACGCCAACAGTTGCTAAGCCCCCTTGTTCAACCATTGATCTAACAGGTGGGATAATCGGTATTTTATATTGATTAGCTACAGAAACAACTGTCTGCATTGCGTTAGCAATTGTATTGTCGTTCGGAATCAGAATAAAATCTGTTGTTTGCGCCATTTGATGAACTGTTTGTGAGATTTCATTCGATGACGGAACTGCAAAAGTTTCAACCTCTAAACCTAAAACAGCAGCAGCTTCCTTAGCTAAATCAACTTGAAACTTTGAATTTGCCTCAGAGGATGCGTATAAGATACCAACACTCTTAGCTTCTGGAATTAATTCTTGCGCTAGTTTAAGCTGTTTAGCGACTGGTGCCAAATCGCTAACGCCTGTTATGTTTCCGCCAGGGTGTTCATTAGACTCCACTAAACCAGCCCCCTTCGGATCTGAAATCGCTCCTAAAATGATTGGAACCTCTTTGGTTTGATTTGCTAAAGATTGAGCAGCTGGTGTTGCAATGCCTACCAATACATCTGGATGTTTTTGTAATAACTGCTGACTCATACTGGTTAGTTTACTTTGATCCGCTTGTCCATTTTGATAGTCTAATTCTATTTTTTCCCCTTTTTTATATCCTGATTTTTTTAATTCTTCTACAAAACCTTGATAAATTTCATCTAATGCTGGGTGACTGACAAATTGAAGAACCCCAATTCTAATTTTCTCGTTCTTTTGCGTTGTTATTGAAGGCTGAAGCAGGCCTTTAACAAAACTAACAAGAATTATAGTAGTTAATAAAACAACTGCAAAAATTAACTTTCTATTTTTCATTTTTTCTTTCTCCTTATCAAAAAAAGACAGTAACCAACCTGAAAGTGGCTACTATCTTCTAGTAAATTTTGAAAACAAAAAACCACATAAATGACTATTCATCTATGCGGTGAGTGTTCGCTTTTTTATAACTCGCATAGATACACAATTTAGACATGCTCTAATTGTTGTATCTATGTGTTCAACATAAATACAACTTATCTACGCCAGTTTTGCCATGAACGGTTAACTACTGTGAAGTAAATTTGATTTGATTGATTTGATTTCATGACAATTCCTCATTTCTCTTTATTATTATGAATTAACTATACGCTTCACTCATTTTTTTGTCAATCTGTTTAATCAAAGGTAATTTCTTGGGTATCTACCTTATTCTCTTCACCAGAAAACTCAAGTTCATCTTCTTGATTTACTTTTTTTGTTTGAACTGGTGTTTTTGGCTCTATTTTCGGATTAAGTAATGTAAATAAAGCATCCTCAATTTCTTTTGTTCCATCCGTTACTTTATCAAAACCATAAACCATATCTACTTTACCACTTTTAATAGAAATAATATTATTGGCATTTTTTAAATCAAGTTCCTTAGATACTTTTTCAAAATCATAGATGGGTTGATAAATAAAAACAGGTTCTTCTAACTCTTTTGAAGACATTCCTTTTTCAAAAAAATGCTCTAATACATTTAAACTAGGGTTGTTCGAAACACGATACATCATGACAACAAAATCATCTTTATTCTTAAACTTCGTTTGAATTGTTGTGTCATCTAGATGTTCAAAACCAGGACTAGATTCAGAAAACTCACGTACTGCTCGAACTTCCTGAGAACGGATTGTTTGTTTATAATAAGAAGAACTCCCCCAAAGAACAAAAAACAAAAGAATAGAACCAACGATCCAACGTTTTTTTCTATTTCTTTTTCTACCTACTATTTTTTTAGTATTCTTACGCACCATGAATACAATACCACCTTACTTGTTAATTAATTTCATTATACCTTATTGTGTGTAAAAATAATATTGCATAAAGTTTAATTTTGTTTTTTATTTGAATTAACCTGTTTATCCCTATATTTTTAAGGGGTTATGGTATATAATAAATTAGTTATCGTCTATAAAAAAATGATTAGGAGAGATTTCATTGCCTAAAGTAGAAAAAAAATGTCCTAACTGTGGTCATCATCTATCAGTGGACCAAGCCTTTTGTCCCAATTGTGATTTATTTGTCCCAATGGATGTTCTCGAAGATGAATTAAATAAAAAGAAAAACACGCCTACGGAAAATAAATTATCAGAGGAACCAATAGAAATTGAAGAAGAAATTACAGATGACTTTTTTAAACATCGTCATACAACGACTGACACCTTTAAAATGCAAACTGAAAAGAAGCATAAACAAAAAGAGCCGAACGTTGCTACTGACTCCTCAGATGCAAGTCCTGAAATCGTAGAAGAAGCCATTGCTAGTCCTGCTGACTTCATCGACCATGATAAAACGGTTGAACCAAACGAAGAAGAAATTATTTTTGTTGAAGAAGAAACAAAACAGTTTGATCCAGCACCTTTATTAGATACAGAAATGATTGATCAAGAAAAGGCAGACCCTATTTCAGATGAAGTCAACAATCATCGTGCTGAAAACGAAACAATTGAAAATGATACAAAAGAAATAAAGGGTCCTTCTATTCAAGAAGAACCAACGATGACGCCAAAAAAAGCTAGTAATGGATTCAAAAAATGGATTGGAATTGCAGCAGCTTTAGTCATTATTGGTGGGGGGGGTTACTGGTATCATAGTTACCAAACCAATCAAGATGAAATCAAACAACAAAAAGTTGTCGCTTCTTCTGAAACAGCGATTAAAGCCCTTTATTTAAATTCAGAGCATATCTTTTTAAAAGAAAACATCTCTTCAAAAGACCTAGATAAAGCTGAACAAGCTGGAAAAAATTTAAAAAATACTAAAAACTTCGCTGAATACACAACGTTATTAAAAGCAGGACAAACTAAATTCAAAAAACAAGAAGCTTTAAATCAGTTATTTAAAACACCTGTCATGAACGGAGATACAATTGATGAAAATGCTGAACTAACAACTGAAGAAACCATCAATTTAGTTCCTATTGAAAATCCAGCTGATGCCTTTGATAAAAACTATAATACAGCTCTTGAGTATGCTTTAAAACAAGAATCAGCCTTAACTGAGCTTAAAACAGCGATGGCTAAAATTTATTCACATGATGATGTAGTTACTTCTGTTACTAAGGAACAATACGATGAAGCTAAAGAACTAGTGGATGCCTTACCTACTTCTGATAATAAAACAAATTTAGTTAAAGAACTAGAAAAGGTAAAATCATTCTTAGATAAACAAGAAAAAGAGAACCAAGCAATCGCGAAAAATGAAACTACAGCAACACTTGATAATAATCAACAAACTCAAGCGACTACCACTCAACCAGTTGCCCCTAGTACCCGTTCAAGTAATCAACGCTGGGGAAATCGTGAAGACAGTACTAAAGATTTTTCAGATGCTGCTTGGGCTTGGAATCCTGGAATTCAAGATAAATTCTTAAAAGAAGTCATTCAACGTGGGTATGTTGTTGAAGGTGGTTATTACCTTACTCCTAAATATGTTGAAAATGGTGAAGGCTATTACGATTTATACGCAACCACTAATTCAAGACTTTTCCCAAAAAGTAAACCTGAAGAATTTCCGATTTATTTAGTAACTGTAAATGTCAAAACAGGTTGGTACGCTGGTAACGGACCGAATTAATGTAAAATGTAAAAAGTAGGGTTGTGACAGTTTAATTATCTGGTCATAACCCTTTTTAAATATCAAGGAGGTTTTATTATGTCATTTGATGGTGTTTTTACACATTTAATGGTTGAGGAATTGAACCAAACGATTACAGACGGTCGTTTATCCAAAATTCAACAACCTTATGAACATGAAATCATGTTAGTTTTTAGAAATCAAGGAAAGAATCATACCCTTTTATTATCTGCACACCCTAGTTTTTCTCGTATTCAACTTACGACCATCTCTTATCAAAATCCTAAAACACCTCCTAACTTTTGTATGACTTTGCGTAAATATTTAGAAGGCAGTATTTTAGAAAAAATTGAACAAGTTGAAAACGACCGAATTATTCATTTTTATTTTAGTAGTCGGAACGAATTGGGCGATTTAGAAAACATCTTATTAATTGTTGAACTTATGGGGCGTCACAGTAATATTCTACTTGTTAATCAAGCGACAGGTAAAATTTTAGACGCTGTCAAGCATGTCGGTTCCAGTCAAAATACTTATCGACAAATCTTACCGGGTAGTCTTTATCGAAGACCTCCTCAAAGAGAACAACTCAACCCCTTTACTGTTGATATCAAAGGACTTCATGCCCTATTAGCTACAACAGACGATTTGTCACCACAATTCTTACAAACTTCTTTTCAAGGCTTAGGCAAAGACACTGCTCAAGAACTCTTCACACGATTAATGATTCAACCTAAAGAAAAATTAAAAGCATGGCAACAGTTTTTCACTGAATTAACAACACAACAGGCCCCTACTCTAAGCACCGTTAAACAAAGTGAACTCTTTAGCCCAATTCCTTTTCCTTCACTTCAAGCTGAAAAAGAAACAAGCTTTCATACGTTAAGTGAATTGTTGGATCACTATTATAGTGGCAAAGCTGAGAAAGACCGGGTCAAACAACAGGCTGGGGAACTTATTAGAAAACTATCAGCAGATATTAATAAATTAAAGAAGAAAAAGAAGAACTTACAAAAAGATTTAAAAGCAACTGAATCAGCAGATGAGTATCGTTTAAAAGGAGAAATTTTAACTACTTTTTTACATCTTGTTAAGAAAAGTAGTACCAATGTTATTCTTGAAAATTATTATGACAATAACCAGCCAATTGAGATTGCTCTTAATCCTGCTCTTTCGGCGAATCAGAATGCACAAAAATATTTTCACAAATATACAAAACTTCGTAATGGTATTAGTGAAATCAATAAACAATTGATTTTAACAGAATATGAATTGCTTTATTTAGATTCTATCGTTGCTCAGTTAGATATTGCAAGTCCAGGAGATGTTGAAGTTATTCGTGAAGAGTTAATCCATCAACATTATATTAAAGATAAACGCAAGACGAAGAAGAAACAAAAAATTAAGACAAGTAAACCCGAAGAATTTGTTTCTTCTGACGGAACACTCATTTTAGTAGGTAAAAATAACTTACAAAATGATCAATTAACACTTAAAACAGCGAATAAACAAGATATCTGGTTGCATGCCAAAGACATACCAGGTTCTCATGTCATTATTCGAAGCAACACACCTACTGAAGAAACATTACTAGAAGCTGCTCAACTGGCTGCCTACTTTTCTAAATATCGTTTATCAAGTCAAGTACCGGTTGATTACGTTCCTGTAAAGCTCATTAGAAAACCTAATGGCGCCAAACCTGGTTATGTTATTTATGAAGGTCAAAAAACACTGTATGTTACTCCTGAAGAGGAACTCATAAAAAAATTAAAAAAATAACCTAAACCTTCTCTTTTATGAGAGGTTTTTTAATTTCCTCTATTTTTACACATGATAAATTCATATTTTTGTAAATTATCGTAAAAAAGATTGTCTTTTAACTCATTTAAAAATATGATATAACAATGTGTTATATTTTATAAATAGGAGTGTGTTGAGATTGAGTCAATCTAAAAAGTTGAGATGGTATAATATTGCAATCATTGCTTTTGTTTCGGTATGGGGGCTTGGTAATGTGGTCAATAACTATGCTACTCAAGGAATATCTGTTATTTTTTCATGGATATTGATTATGATTTTCTATTTTGTCCCTTATGCTTTAATCGTTGGTCAGTTAGGATCTACTTTTAAAGATAGTTCTGGAGGAGTTAGTAGTTGGGTTAAAAATACCAGTACCAAAAAAATTGGCTATTTTGCTGCTTGGACTTACTGGGTGGTTCATATCCCTTACTTAGCTCAAAAACCACAAGCGATTTTAATAGCTTTGAGTTGGACCTTCAAACAAAATGGTCACTTTGTTGCTGAAACAAGTGCCTTAGTTGTTTCTATTTTAAGCCTTTTTATTTTTCTTTTTTTTCTATGGATCTCATCTAAAGGTTTAACGACATTAAAACGAATTGGTGGCTTAGCTGGAACAGCTATGTTTATTATGTCCTTATTATTTATTTTACTAGCGATTAGTGCGCCTATGATCAGTAATGATGCTGTTTTAGCAACACCGGATATGTCATCGCTAAGCACTTACATACCTAAGTTTGATCTAAATTACTTTACAACCATCTCTTTCTTAGTCTTAGCCGTTGGAGGAGCAGAAAAAATTTCTCCTTATATTAACGAAACAAAAAATGCGTCTAAAGAATTTCCTAAAGGGATGATTGTCTTAACCATTATGATTGCTATCTGTGCTATCTTAGGTTCATTCTCAATGGGGATGCTCTTTGATACCAATGCTATTCCTTCTGATTTAATGGCCAATGGTGCCTATGAAGCTTTTGCCAAATTAGGACAGTATTATCGAGTTGGAAATTTATTTGTCATTGTCTATGCTGTGGCAAACGCACTAGCCCAAGTTTCTGCATTAGCCTTTTCAATTGATGCGCCCTTAAAAATTTTATTAGCTGATTCTGATAAAGAGTTCATTCCAGAATCTTTTACAAGAGAAAATAAAAAGGGCGTCATTGTCAATGGCTACTTACTGACGGGCCTTCTCGTTTCAATTCTAATTGTCCTTCCGGGGCTTGGTATTAAAAGTATGAATAGTTTATACAAGTGGTTACTTAATTTAAATTCAGTTGTGATGCCACTTCGTTATTTATGGGTCTTTTTTGCATTTATGATGATCAATAAGATGCATTCCAGGTTTGATTCAGATTATAAATTTGTTAAAAATCCTAAGGTTGGTTTTGCTATCGGTTTATGGTGTTTCCTTTTCACCGCCTTTTCTTGTATCATGGGAATTATACCAAAATTGAATTACTCCGATAATCCTAAAGCTTTTCTCTTTGAATTAACCTTAAATATTTTAACTCCTATTTTCTTAATTGCATTAGGTTTTATTTTTCCGGTACTAGCAAAACGTGAAAATAAAAAAGTTTTTTTAAACTCAAAAAATCAAATTTTATAATCAATAAAACAACTTCGGATGATTCACTTGAAAAAGAGTCATCCGAAGTTGCTTTATTTTATTAGTTCCATTCCGCTGGATTACTTTTCCAACTTTTTAAAACATCTAAATCATTGGCCTTAATATAACGATGCTCTAATGCTACTTCTAATAACTCTGTATAATTAGTTAGCGTCACTACTTCTAATTCGGCTTTTTTGAAGTTCTCCACGCCTTTAGGTAATTGATAGGTAAAGATAGCCATAACACCTAAAACGTCTGCTCCCTCCTCCTTAGCGGCCTCACAGGCTTCGATTACACTGCCACCAGTTGAAATCAAATCTTCAATCACAACCATTTTTTGTTGAAGCGTAATCCGCCCTTCAATCTGATTTTTTTTGCCATGGTCTTTGGCTTTGCCACGAATATACACCATTGGTAAATCTAAAATCTCAGCTACCCAAGCAGCATGCGGTATTCCAGCGGTTGCTGTCCCTGCAATCACTTCAACCCCAGGATAAGTTTCCTTAATTTTTCGAGCTAAATTCTGAGCAATTTCTCGTCTAACTTCTGGATAACTCATCGTTAAACGATTATCGCAATAAATTGGACTTTTCAAGCCGCTTGCCCAAGTAAAAGGTTCATTAGGACTTAAAGCAACTACCTTAATTGATAAGAGTTGTTCAGCTATTTTCTTCATTTTATTTTTCCTCATTCCATTCATTTTTTATCTGTAAATAAGTTTCGTAAGGTGTTTCTGATAAGGTGATTGGACGGCCGACAACAATGTAAGTTGAACCAATTAATTTTGCTTGTTTAGGAGTAACGACACGTTTTTGATCACTTTTATTACTATTCTCCGGGCGAATTCCCGGTGTTAAACAAATAAAATCTGAAGAGGTCTTTCCTTGAATGGCTTCAACCTCTAAGGCAGAACAAACCACACCATCTAAACCTGCTTCTTGTGTTAGTTTTGCATAATGAGTTACACTTTCGATGAGCGAACACGGGATTAGTTGTTCAGCTTGCATCTCATACTCACTTGTCGACGTCAATTGTGTCACCGCAATTAACTTAGGCATTTCTTTATTTTTTAAAGTTCCTTCTAATAAACCTAGTTTAGCCTGCTTCATCATCTCTAATCCACCAACAGCGTGTACATTAGTTATTGCTACTCCTAAAGAAGCAATATTTTTCATTGCAGAATAAACAGTATTAGGGATATCATGAAGTTTCAAATCTAAAAAAACGTCATAACCTAAAGATGTTAACCATTCAATAATTTCCGGTCCTTCTTTATAAAAAATTTCCATTCCAACTTTTACAAATAGAGACTCTTCTTTTGGAAAATAAGTTAAAAACTGAGCAATTTCTTGTTTGTTTTTAAAATCGAGGGCAATAATAGGACGTTTCATTTAACGACTCTCCTTTACTTCTTGAATTAGCTGTTCTAAAGTTTGAATCCCTAATTCATTCATTCGATTTGGAAGAGCATCAATTAATTTTGGACAAATATAAGGATCAGTAAAATTCATTGTTCCTACTGCTACTGCACTGGCACCCGCCAAAAACATTTCAATAACATCATCAACTGTTGCTACTCCCCCCATCCCAATAATAGGGATAGAAACTGCTCGAGAAACTTGATCAATCATCCGGATTGCAACTGGCTTAATACTAGGACCAGATAATCCTCCTGTCCCATTTGCTAAAATGGGTTGTCGTGTTTTTAAATCAATTCGCATGCCTAAAAGAGTGTTAATCATGCTTATACCATCTGCTCCTGCTCTTTCAACTGCCTCTGCAATTGGAACAATGTTAGTAACATTAGGGGATAACTTAACATAAACTGGGACTTTAGCAACTTTTTTTACTGCTTTGGTTAAATCATAAGCAACTTGTGCACTCGTTCCAAAGGCAATGCCCCCCTCTTTAACGTTTGGACATGAGATGTTCAGTTCAATCGCTTTAACATTTGGTGCGTCACCAATTCGAGCACACACTTCCAGATAATCAGCCACACTTGAGCCTGCAACATTGGCAATAACTGGTAGATTATATTTTTCTAATACTGGTAATTTTTCTTTCATAACGACTTCTAATCCAGGATTTTGTAAGCCAATCGCATTTAACATCCCACTAGGGGTTTCCGCAACGCGAGGAGTTGGATTTCCTAATCGCTTTTCTGCTGTTGTCGCTTTAACCATAATCGAACCTAATTGACTCAAATCATAATATTTTGCATATTCTTCACCAAAACCAAAACAGCCACTTGCCGGCATAATCGGGTTTTTTAAATCTAATCCAGGTAACTTCACCGCTAAGCGATTCATAGTATAACCTCCCCACGTTTGAACACAGGACCATCCGCACATACTTTTTTAGTCACTGTTGGTTCTTTCTTAGATTGACAAACACAGGCAGAACAAGCTCCTACACCACAGGCCATTCTTTCTTCCATTGAAAGATAAACGTGCTCTTCCTGATTAAAGGTTTGTTCGACTGAGCGTAATAGTGCAGTCGGGCCACAAGCATAAACAGCTCTTGGTTGTCCATATACAGAACAAGCACTTTCCATCAAATGACCCACATGACCTCTAATCCCGTAAGAACCATCGTCCGTCGATAGCATCAATGTTCCTAGTTGACTAAATTCTTCTTCATAAAACATAACCGAACGACTAGCAAAACCATTCATAAAAACCAGTGTTGCATTTTTTTCTTTTAATTTTTTACCTAATTGATAAAGAGGAGGAACGCCTATTCCACCGCCAACTAAAAAAACCAAATCATTTTCTTGAATAAAATCATAATTAAACCCTTGACCTAAAGGACCTAAAATATCAACGGTTTCACCTGAAGAAAGTTGACTTAGCCTCAACGTTCCTTCACCTTCTGCACGATAAATCAAACGACACTCCTCATCTTTTAAATTAACCTCAGCTAAACTAATGGGGCGACGCAATAATAAATGTGAGTCAGGTACACGGATATGTAAAAATTGACCCGCTTGTGTCATCTCACTGACGAGGTTTCCTTTTAGTGTTAATTCAAAAATATTCTTAGCGATTTTTTTTGTTGAACAACGATCATTTCTTCTTGTTTCATAAGACTCTCCCTCTAGTTATTTTTTGACCAGACTTTTTCACCATTCACAAAAGTAGCTAATACCATCCCTTTTACCTTTTCACCAATAAAAGGAGTATTATTTGATTTTGATTCAAAATCATCTTGAATTTCAAAAGATTCATTAATATCAATCAACGTAAAATCTGCAGATTTACCAATCATCAACGTTCCTACGTCTAAATTAAAAATTTTTGCTGGTGCTTCGGATAACCAATAGACGATTTCGGCTAAAGTAAAAATTCCTGTTTCAACAAAATGAGTATACATTAGAGGAAAAGCGGTTTCGCTACCAATAATTCCAAACGGTGCGTGTAACATACTTTGATTTTTTTCTTCATGGCTATGCGGGGCATGATCCGTAGCAATACAATCAATGGTGCCATCTTTCAAGCCTTCAATCAATGCTCGGCGATCAGTTTCTGCTCTTAAAGGTGGGTTCATCTTAAAGTACCCATGATCACAAGTAATGCTAGTATCATTCAAAATCAGATGATGTGGGCAAACCTCACACGTTACTTTAATCCCATTTTTCTTAGCATGACGAATAATTTCAACACTTTCTTTTGTTGACACATGACAAACATGGTAATGAACGCCTGTTTCTTTTGCTAATAAAACATCACGAGCAATCTGAGAAGACTCGGTGGCACCCATAATCCCAGGTAACCCCAACTTATCAGAAACATCACCGAGATGCATGACTCCTCCAAAAAGAAGCGATTCATCTTCTGTATGAGCAACTAGTGGGACGTTTAAGCTCGCACAAGCCTGCATCGCAAGATACATGGTACCGGCTGTTTGAACTCCGACACCATCATTGGTAAATGCAAAGGCTCCTGCTGTTTTTAACGCTTTAAAATCAACAAGTTCTTCACTTCTTAATCCACTGGTTATTGACGCATATTGTAAAACCTTAATAATGGCATCTTTTTCAATTATCTTGTCAACTTTTTCAAAATTTTCAACATTATCGGGAACCGGATTTAAGTTGGGCATTGCGCAGACAGTAGTAAAACCACCTTTTGCAGCAGAACGGCTTCCTGTTTGTACCGTTTCCTTATATTCAAATCCTGGTTCTCGAAAATGGACATGGACATCGACAAATCCTGGAAGTATCAAGTTTCCCTTAGCATCAATCACTTCGTCCATCCCTTGTTCCAACTCTGTAAATCGACCAATACCTTGAATTTTATCATCCTTTATCCATAAATCTGTTTCAACTAATTTATTTTGTTGAGTGACAATTTTCCCGTTTTTGACCAAAATATCCATTTAGCTCACCTAGGCCTTTCCATGTAAAATTGCTTCTAATATCGCCATTCGAATAAAAACACCATTTGTCATTTGTTGAGTAATCCTTGATTGATAGCATTCGACCAACTCATCCGCCAATTCAACATCTCGGTTGACCGGAGCTGGATGCATTATAATGGCTCCTTCTTTCATTTTTTTTGCTCGTTCAACCGTTAATCCATACTCTTGGTGATAATTTTCTTTTGAAAATTGTGAATCATCATCATGTCTTTCATGCTGAACTCGTAGCATCATCATGACATCCACCTTATCAATCACAGCCTCTAACGGAATGAAAGTGCCATACGCTTCATATTTTTTGTTATACCATTCTTCCGGACCACAAAAATACAACGTGGCTCCTAAGCGTTTTAACATTTTCATATTAGAATTTGCTACCCGTGAATGAGTTAAATCACCACAAATCGCAATCTTAAGATTATCAAAATGACCAAATTCTTCATAAATTGTCAGTAAATCTAATAAACATTGGGTAGGGTGATTACCACTACCATCACCTCCATTAATAATTGAAGTTGTTATTGTTTTACTCTCAATCAATTCGTTATAGTAATCTTCTTGCCAATGACGGATGACACAGGCATGTGTCCCAATTGCTGACATTGTTAAAACCGTATCATAGAGTGACTCGCCTTTACTAACAGAGCTTGTCTTGGCATCAAACTCTATCACATCAATGCCCATTTTCTTTTCAGCAACTTCAAAACTTTTATGCGTTCGGGTACTATTTTCAAAAAATAAATTTGCCACAAAGTATTGTTGTTGATCTAGATTTGGTTTTTCACCTTGTTTAAATGCCTGTGCACGATGAATTAATCCCATCACTTCTTGATCACTTAATGCCTCTGCTGTTAAAAGATGTTTTAAACTAATTTGTTCTGATGTGATAATCATTGATGTCACCCTTCCTATTTTGTCTAGTTATTCTTCTTCACTTTTTGCTTTCTGGGGTAAAACTACATTCAGAACAATTCCGAACAGAGCCGCTAAAGCCATTCCTGATACCGCTACTGGACCTGCTTGGAAAGTTAAACCACCAATCCCAACGACTAAGATGACAGAAGCAATTAAAAGATTACGTTTTTGATTGAAATCAATTTGATTATCAATCAAAATTTTAAGCCCACTTGAAGCGATAACTCCAAATAAGATAAAACTAATTCCAGCAATCACTGGGCCAGGGATACTTTGAATAATCGCTGTAAGTTTACCAACAAAGCCCAAAACCATGGCTAACGTTGCAGCTCCTCCAATCACGAAAACACTATGAACACGAGTGATTGCTAAGACACCAATATTTTCACCGTAGCTCGTAACAGGAGGTCCTCCTACTAAACCAGCAACTATTTGTGCCAACCCATCACCCATCAGCGTTTTATGCAAGCCGGGATTTTCATAGAAATTTCGCTTCGTTAATTTATTTAAAACCATTAAGTGACCAATATGCTCCGTCATTGTTACAAAAGCGATTGGCGCCATCGTAAGTACCGCCGTCAAGTAAAATTTAGGCTGATAAGTAATAAATGGCGTTTGAAAATCTGGTAAAGCGAACCATGGTGCATCAAGGATTGGTTGTGTATCAACAATCCCAAAAAGTAACCCAATCAGATAACCACACACAATTCCCAATAAGATTGGGATCAAACCCAAGAAACCTTTTAAATACATATTGAAAAAAATGGTTAAGGCTAATGTTATCAGCGCAACAGCTATATACTTAACATTGTAAAGCTCTTGTCCATTGGCGAGTGTTTCAAACATTGCCTGATTTGCGGCATTTGCAGCGAGGCCCAGCCCAATAACCATTACCACTGGTCCAACAACAATCGGAGGTAATAAGCGGTCTAACCATCCAGACCCACTCCTTTTGACAATTAAAGAAACAATCAAGTAAACAATCCCTGTGGTTAATGCTCCTAATGCAATAGCAGGATAACCCTGTTCTTTCATCAACATTTGCATCGCAGCAATAAAAGCAAAACTACTTCCAAGGTAAGCAGGTATTTTCCCTTTCGTTACAAAAAGATAAACTAAAGTACCTAAACCTGAACTAAACAGTGCAATACCTGGATTTATCCCCACTAAAATCGGAACAAGAACCGTGGCTCCAAACATTGTAAATAGATGTTGTAAACTTAACCCTAACCACTTTAACCCCTGCGGTCTATCATGAATATCAAGTACCACATCTGGATTTCTAAACTTTTTTTCTGTCATTTTTCCCTCTCCTTTTCAAAAAAACGCCTCATTTCACTAGAAATGAGGCGCAATAAGTTACACTCAGCCAATTTTAAAAAATTGAATAACTTATTTGCTCTTTCTAGTCTCTCTGGACTGGATTAAAAAGCGTATTAAATTTGTGCTTTCAAACGAATAGTATCGACTTGATCAACTTCTACCATCCGCACAATGACTTGTTCAGACTTTGAAGTTGGGATATTTTTACCAACATAATCAGGACGGATCGGTAACTCTCGGTGACCGCGATCCACTAAAACAGCTAATGATATTTTATCTGGTCGACCAATATCCATAATGGCATCTAATGCCGCACGGATGGTTCGACCGGTAAAAATAACGTCATCAACGAGAATGACTTCTTTCCCGTCAATTGGAAAGGGAACACTTGATGAATGAACTTCAGGTTCTTGTGCTTCTGAGAAATGGTGGTCATCACGATAAAGTGTGATATCTATCTCACCTACTGGAACTTCATATCCTTCTAATTCTTTTAAACGTTCACTCATTCGACGAGCTAGAAAAATACCTCTTGTCTTAATTCCGATAAGAACAAGGTTATCAATGCCCTTATTACGCTCAATAATTTCATAACTTAAGCGGGTAAGCGTACGCTTCATTGTCATTGCATCAATAATTTCTTTCTCTTTCATGATGTTTCTCCTTTCTTAATTAAAGAGCAATAAAAAACTCCTACCTCTTCAAAGAAAGGCAGGAGTGTATCTACAAAAATTAAGCGTGACATTACATAACGATAACTCTAGATTATCTTAAATTACATATTATCACTTTCTACGGATACCTTCTTAGCCTCTCTGGACTAGTTTTAAAGGACTCTTATATTCAACTACTTGTACTTTAACTTATTTTTATAAAAAAATCAATCTATTTCGCGAAGTAAATTCAATTGATTTTCAAAAATTTCAGGAAGTTTAGAACTAAACAACAGTTCTTTATGCGTTTTTGGATGTTCAAAACCAATCGTTTGAGCATGTAAGAATTGACCATTACCCTCTAATGTTTTACGAGGGCCATACATCGGATCCCCGGCGATTGGGTAGCCAATATAATTGAGATGAACTCTGATTTGATGAGTACGTCCAGTTTCTAACTGACATTCGATTAATGTAAACTCATCAAAGCGTTCTAAAACGGTAAAATGCGTCACCGCTGGCTTACCACCCTCTATTACCGCTTGTTTTTGGCGATTTTCTTTACTACGACCGATGGGTGCCTCAATCGTACCTTTTTCATGAGGAATTACGCCATGCACTAAGGCAACATATTTTCTCAAAGCTTTGCGTGATTTTAACTGCTCAGATAAAAATTCATGCGCTTGATCGTTCTTAGCAACCATTAATAAACCGGATGTATCTTTATCGATTCGATGAACAATACCTGGTCTGATAACATCATTTATCCCAGATAAATTTTTCGAATGGTAAAGTAACCCATTCACTAATGTATGATCAGGATGCCCTGCCGAAGGATGAACAACCATTCCTTGAGATTTGTTGACTACGATAATATCATCATCTTCAAATACAATATCGAGAGGGATATTTTGAGCAACAACCTCTAATTCCTTGACTTCTGGAATTTCGATTTCAATTTTATCACCTTGTTTGACTTTATAGTTTGCTTTAACCACTTCTCCATTAACAAAGACATGGCTATCTTTTAACCAATTTTGAATTTGTGACCGGGAATGCGCTGGATAAACCTGACTTAAAACTTTATCAATTCGGCCTTTTTGTTCATTCACTTCATAGTTTAATTTATTCATTCAGTAAGCTCCTAGCTTATTTTTTATTCAACGGTTGGTCATTAAAAACGGCAATTATTTTTTCATCTTCTTGCTGAGTTGCCATCACTAAGTATAATTTTTTATCTGGATATTTAGAAACGGTATAACTACCATCATCATTTAGTAAACCATCTAGAGAATCCCATGACTCAAAAGTTTCTTCATAAGAAAATTTTTCTTTAACTTTCTTAACTTCCTCAGTTCGTTCTTTTAAAACCTCTTTTTTTACTGTCGTTGTCCCAGTATTAGTGGCAATTTTATCCGGTGCTTTTGTTTTCATCACTTCAGTATAGTAAAAGTAACCGCCCCCAGCAATAACTAAAACAATAATTAGTACTGATATAAATTTTTTCATTTACTTACCTCTTCTTCTTCATTTAGACTCAAGTAACCCTTCACTATTTTTAAAACATTATCTTCTAAATCTTGTAAAGGGATAATTCTTGCCCGACGTAAATATTCCTGTCCCTCAACAAAGAGTAAAATAACTGGAACCGTCATTACTTGATATTCGCCAGCAACTTCCGGTGTTTCAAGTGTATTGATTTCAATAAACGTCACTTCTTCTTCTAAATTTGCAAACTTTTTTTCTACTTGTGGTTTTAATCCGTGACACACACTACAGTTTGGCTGTCCAAAATAAGCAAATACCAACGGATTATTTTTGATTTCATTCTTCACTTCTTCAATTTTTTTAATTTGTTTAAACATGATAGACCACCTTTTTTATTTCTTACACTTATTGTAATGAATAAAAGTCAAAATACCAATGTTTTTGCCCATAACTAAAGGTCAGCGTATAAAGCATGCCGTTTGGTTACTACTCCAATATCAAATGTTCTTTTAAAGTAGTCATACAAGCAATAAGTAACCATAAAATTCCAAGCTCCTAAGCTTATCTGATCAGAATAAATAGTTTGCCATGTTTTTTCAAATTTATTTAAAAAACTTGGTTTTGTCCAAAGTTCTTTTGAATTAAGTTTTAAAAGATGAGGCTGATATTCTTCATTTTTAATTTTAACATACCCCATTTCAAACAAAGCGGTCATGAATATATCTGGAGTTGTCGTTGGCACTTTTTTATTTTTAAATAACCGTCTTAATTTTCGTTCTGTATATTCTAAAAAATAGTGAGGATTAACATCCCCTATTCTTTGATAAACAAGCTGTAATTCTTTCGGTAAGACATAATTAGGTAGTTTCAATAAATTGAAATAATCAACAACGCTCGCTTGATAATTTGGATTGAAAGTATCCAGTGTTAACCATTTATCCCGATGCCCTTGCATCATTTTTAATTGTAAAGGATAATCTTGCCAACGGTCGAGGTGTGAGGATTGTTCAAAAAAATAAAATGGTTCTTCAGAAATCAAGGCTTCTGCTAAAGCCAAAACGAAAGCAAAAACTTTTGTTTCGTTGCACTCAAGACTAGAAAAATAGTCGTTCTCTTCAAGCCAGTTTTTAAAATGAGATGAGGATTGTTCACACAGTATCTTCACTTCTTTAACAATGCTTTCTTGCAAATCGACCGATAGTTTAGCCTGTTTTAAACGATACCTTCCGTGGTGACGTTGAATAATTTCTGCAGTAATCAAAGGGTCTATAAATTTCTCCATATTATCAAATAATGGAAAGGCTTGTTTCATTTCTCGTAGTGTACAATCCTGATGATCTGATAAAAATGTACAAATTGGGATAAAATTTTCATTTTGAGTATAACTCATCAATTTGGGATTAAAAAGAAGTGTATTTAAAATTAACATTACCTTTTTCCTCCTTTCAAAAAGAGATTAAAACACAAAGATAAGGCTGTAAGTTTATCTTATCAGCCTTATCGCTTCAATCAAAAAATTTAATTAAATGCATTCGTTAATGGTGGTACCACTTGTTTTTTACGTGATACGACACCTTTTAACAAAGCAATATTATTTTCTAACGTGACATTAAATGCTGCTTCTACCTTATCTTTTGATTCTCCAATGACAAGTGCAACAGAATCACTATCTAAGATATTCGTAATAACTAGAATAAATAAATCGTAGCCATTCGCTGTATTTGCTTCTAACATCGCTCGTTCTAAGTCCGCTTGACGGGCCAATACTTCTTGAACATCTACCGTATTTACTTGACCAATTCGAACGTTTTTACCGCCCATTGGAAAACTTTTAGCATCGGCATCAATTAATTCCTCACTTGATTTATCTGCTAGGTTCGTTCCGGCTTTTAGCATTTCTAAACCATATTCTTCTAAATCAACACCTGCTATTACTGCTAATTCTTTAGCAGCTGTTATATCTTCAGTTGTACAAGTTGGTGATTTAAATAATAAAGAGTCTGAAATAATTGCTGATAGCATTAGGCCGGCAATTTTTTGAGGAATTGAAATTCCTTTTTCTTTATACAATTTTAAAATAATAGTATTTGTACATCCCACTGGCTCTGCACGATAGTACAAAGGATTCGCTGTTTCAAAATTAGCAATCCGATGATGATCAACCACTGCTAATACTTCAACATCTTTAATATCAAGTGCGCTTTGTTGTACTTCATTATGATCAACTAACATTACTTTATCTGTTTCATTCGCTACCGTTGTTACTATACGAGGCGCCTCAACTTCAAAATAATTCAGTGCATAGGCCGTTTCTTCATTAACTTTACCTAAAGCCACTGCTTCTGCATTCACGCCTAATTTTTTTTGTAAGTAAGCAAATGAAATCGCAGATGTAATAGCATCCGTATCTGGATTTTGATGACCAAAAATTAAAACCTTTGTCATAACATATTCCTCCAATATATAATCATTCCATATGGTGTATTATAACATAAAAAATCTCCTCATATTAGCCAGTTTATGAAATAATTTTTAATCCAATTGCTGAAATTAAAATCAAACTAATAAAAAAAAGTCTTTTAATATTTCTCGGTTCTCCGTAAATAATAATCCCCAAGACAGCGCCTCCTGACGCACCAATCCCCGTCCAAATAGCATAAGCTGTACTCATTGGTAAACTTTTCATAGCAAAACTTAACAGTAAAAAACTTGCGACAAAAAAAGCAATCAATTTAATAATATTTGCCCTTGTTTTATTTTTTAAATAGGTATTAATGGCATTCACACCAAACATCTCAAAAATTCCTGCTAAAACTAAACTCACCCAGGCCATCATTAATCAACTCCTTCTTTAGTCGATGTTTTCAAACCAACAACACCTATCATTAATAAAATAATAAAAAACAACTTAGCAAGTGTGAGGTTTTCTCCAAAAAGAGCAGCACCTACAATAACAGTTCCTACCGTTCCAAGACCTACAAAAACAGCGTAAACGGTTCCTACTGGTATCTTTTCACCAGCTTTAATCATCAAATAAAAACTCATAAAAATAGCGACTAACGTCACTCCCCATTCTAAAATTGAATCAGCGTGCTTCAACCCGATGACCCAACTGACTTCAAAAAGCGCTGCAATAACGACCTGTATCCATGGGTTTTTCATCATATTTCTCCTTTCATTTAGAAATAGAATATAAAAAACCTAAGAAATGATTGATTACTCAAACATCTCCCAGGCTTTTATCCTTCCGTGACATAGTCAAAAGACCATGGCCTTTCTCTCGGACCAGACAAGTCGAAGACCTCGGAACCCTAGAAAGCACAATTATTCTATTTCTGAAAACTCATTGATTTTCAATACATTGTAAACTTTAACTTCCTTATTGTCAACTAGCTGTTTTAAATCAATTTTAGAAATGACATGTGTTGAGTAGGGTTGATGATAGTAGATTAACTCATTATTATTGAAAACAGCTTTGTACTGACTATAATCACATTCACCTTGGTTATTTTTTACAGCTCCTTTAGGGACGGAAACATTATCTAATAAATGAATAATCTGGTTCACTACTTCCGCTTCATCCCCTTCCCATAACATCACATGTCTCAAATAGACAGCTCTAATGAAACGTTCTGAAGAGGTAAAGCCTCCAGGTAACCCAAATGTTCCAGAACTCAAACCTGTCGGTAGTAAATCAAATTGATCCACCTCTCGTGACAACATCGCATGATTATCTAACCCTAAATAATTCCGCGCATTCTTTAAATGCCACTCTAGCTCCGGACTATTTGCCATTACGCCTAAGCTATTTTCTTTTATTTTTAAAATTCCTTCTGAATTATCAGATTCTAAAACAATGGATTCACCACTTACATCAGAAACGATATAATGTAACGGTACAGTAGTGTTTATCATTTTATTTGGTATATTTTGCAAGCAAATATCATTTATCTTATGACGTAAATCAGTAATACTTGCGATGTCACCTAATAACCAAGTAATAAATTCATGAGGAGCCAAGTTTATCTTATCTTTTATTAATTCATCTTGATATCTTGCTTCTCCTGAAAAATAAAGTTCAGCAATCGAAACCCCTTTTTCATTAATCCCGTCTGCTAACAAATATTTTGCTTCTGCAGCACTTCCACTTCCGATAAAAGCGTATTGACTGGTATGTTCTTCACCTGATAATGATTTCCAAACATATCCTCGAGGAATAAATATAGGCGTAGCCTCTAGTGGAAATACAAAATCCATCGTTCGTGCTAAATAATGTTGTTTCGTTTTAGATGTTACAAAAATACTTGTACACATTTTAAACACTCCTTAATTTCATGATGTTCATATTATACACCTTTATTGTTTTGTATGCTAAAAAAAACCTTAACCACTTGTTTTGCAGCCGTTCAAATACACTACAAAAAATGGTTAAGGTTCTTTTTTATCTAGTCAAATATTTTTGATATTCGTCAACATGCAATAATTTTTTAGCATTATCAACACGTTCTTGCGTTGGAGGATCGATCCCTACCAATGGATAGTCTAAGCCCATATCCTCCCACTTGAAAATTCCCATTGTATGATAAGGTAAAACTTCTACTTTATCAACATTTTTCAACGTTTTAATAAAATCATCTAAACGAATTAAGTATTCATCATAATCTGTTCTTTCAGGAACAAGGACATGTCTTACCCAGACTGGTTTATCAATTTCAGATAAGTAATGAGCCATTTCTAAAATACTATCATTTGGATTCATTGTTAATTCTTTATGACCTTGATTATCAATATGTTTCAAATCAAATAACAGTAAATCAGTATATTTCATTAGTTCATTGAATTGACTGAAGAAAGGCTCTTCATAAGTAAATGGACGACCACAAGTATCAATCGTTGTATGGATGCCATGCTCTTTAGCTTTTTTGAAAAGATCCGTTAAAAACTCTGGTTGAAGTAAAGGTTCACCACCACTTATCGTGATCCCCCCTTTATCTCCCCAGTAGCCTTTGAAACGCAAAGCTTCTTCTAGGATTTCATCGGTTGTAACTTCCCTGCCCCCGCCAATTTTCCAAGTATCTGGATTATGACAAAATTGGCAACGCATTTTACAGCCTTGCATGAATACAATAAATCTAACTCCTGGACCATCTACGGTTCCAAAATTTTCTGTTGAATGAATTCTACCCTTTACTGGTTGTGACATGACGTTTCCCTCAATTCTTTTAAAAAAAGAGGCGACTCAATAATCGCAAGTCACCTCTTCTTAATATTTTATTTAATTACATTTTATCGTGAGCAGTACGTGAAATAACGTCTGCTTGTTGTTCTGGAGTTAAGTCACGGAATTTAACCGCATAACCAGAAACACGAATAGTAAGGTTTGGATATTTTTCTGGATGAGCTTGTGCATCTAATAATAAATCAGTTGTAAAGACGTTAACGTTTAAGTGGTAACCACCATTATCAAAGTAACCATCCATTACGTTTCTAAGGTTAGCAATACGTGTTTCATCGTCTTTTCCTAGACCGTTAGGATTAATTGTTTGAGTATTTGAAATACCATCTAAAGCATGTTTATAGTCTAAACGAGCTGTTGAATTTAATGATGCTAATAAACCATTCTTTTCACCTAAGTATTTACCGTCTTGATAACTTGGGTTAGCACCAGGTGCTAAAGGTTTACCTGCACGACGTCCATCTGGTGTATTACCTGTTGCTTTACCGTAAACAACATTAGAAGTAATTGTTAATAATGATGTTGTTGGTGTAGAGTTACGGTAAGTATGTTGACGTTTAATTTGAGTCATGAAGTAATCTAAGATCCAGTTTGCCATCGCATCTGCTTCTTCATTATCATTACCATAAGTTGGAAATTCTTTTGTTGGTTCATAATCTACTGCTAAGCCATCTTCGTCACGAATAACTTTAACGTTACCATGTTTAATAGCCATTAAACTATCAGTTGCATGAGAAATACCTGCAATACCAGTTGCAAACGTACGTTTTAAGTCAGTATCCATGAAACCTAATTGTGCTGCTTCATAAGAATATTTATCATGCATAAAGTGAATAACATTTAATGTATTAACATACAATTCTGCTAACCAATCCATCATATCTTTATAGCGTTCAATGAACTCATCAAATTCTAAAACATCTGATGTAATTGGACGATATTTTGGTGCAACTTGTGCTTTAGTTTTTTCATCAACACCACCGTTGATAGCATAAAGAACAGCTTTAGCTAAGTTGGCACGAGCGCCAAAGAATTGCATGTCTTTACCAACAACTGTTGCAGATACACAACAAGCAATCGCACAATCATCTGAACCCCAGTTAGCTCTCAATAAATCATCATTTTCAAATTGGATTGAAGAACTTTCTTTTGCAATTTTAGAAGCAAAAGTTCTGAATCCTTCTGGTAAACGAGATGAGTAAAGAACAGTTAAGTTTGGTTCTGGTGATGGTCCCATGTTTACAAGAGTATGTAAAATACGGAAATCATTTTTAGTTACTAATGAACGGCCATCCAAGCCCATACCTGCAATTGATAAAGTTGCCCAAATTGGATAACCAGAGAATAATTGATTGTATTCTGGCGTACGAGCAAATTTAACCATACGTAATTTCATGATTAAATGGTCGATTAATTCTTGAGCTTCATTTTCAGTAATAACACCATTTGTTAAATCACGTTGGATATAAACATCTAAGAACGCTGAAATACGGCCAATTGACATTGCAGCTCCATTTTGTGATTTGATGGCTGCTAAATAACCAAAGTATGTCCATTGAATTGCTTCTTGAGCATTTGCTGCTGGTCTTGCAATATCAAAGCCATAATAAGTAGCCATTTCTTTAATTTGGTTTAAAGCTTTAATTTGATCTGAAACTTCTTCACGTAAACGGATAACATCATCAGTCATCACTTTGTTTCCAACATTTGATAAATCTTTTTTCTTTTCAGAAATCAAGAAATCCATTCCGTATAATGCTAAACGACGATAGTCACCAATAATACGACCGCGACCGTATGCATCTGGTAAACCAGTAATAATTTTATTTTTACGAGCAGATCTCATTTCTGGTGTGTAAGCATCAAAAACACCTTGGTTATGAGTTTTACTCCAATCAGAAAAGATTTTTGTCATTTCGTCATCAATTTCGTAACCATTTGAAACAAGAGCGTTGTTAGCCATGTTAATACCACCAAATGGCATAAATGCTTGTTTTAAAGGAACATCAGTTTGTAAACCAACAATTTTTTCTTCTTCTTTGATTAAATAACCAGGTTCATGAGAAGTAATAGTTGCAGGAATATTGCTGTCCATATCGTACACACCATTTTTTTCGTGTTGTACTTCAAATAATTCTTGTAGTTTAGTCCATAGTTTGTCTGTGCTTTCTGCAGCAGGTTCTAAGAAACTGTCGTCACCTTTGTATTCTGTGTAGTTGTGTTGAATAAAATCTCTCACATCTACTGATGTACGCCATTTTTCGCCTTTAAATCCATTCCATTGTTCTGTCATTTTCAGGATCCTCCTAAATTGATCTTTGTTTTTTAGGTCAATTACTTATTTACATGCTCATTATAACACAAAAACAGAAGTGCGCAAGTGTTATAGTGAAAAAAGAATAAAATTAAATGATTTTTCACTCAATCCTGTACAAAGGTTGATTTATCAAGTTTATAAACATAAAAAAACAAAACTAACACAATGTAAGCAACAATAAAAACTGTACTATAACAGAGCGTTTTATCACTCTTTGTCCTATAACAGATTTATGATAGTGAAAAAAATATTTTAATAAAAAAACTGAGAATAATTTATTATTCTCAGTTTAATGTGATGTCTATTCGGTTTAAGAAAGAATTACATCTTATTTAATAACAAGATAAATGTCACCATCTTCTTTTTCGTCTATTAAATAAGAACCGTTGGATGCCCGATCATTAATTGGAATTTCCTTAATCATTACAGAATAACTTTTTTCGTTTTCAGTAACCACTTCAAATGACTCTGTTTCTGATCCCAAGAAACTCGTATGAACACGATGTGGATTGGTTTTAAGCTCTCTTAAAACCATCAAGCCTCGCTTAGCACGACTTAATTTACTTAATTGCCCAACATCCATTCTTTTAATCGCTCCTCGTTGTGTTAAAACAGTCAAAGTTTCTTTGGCTCCTCTTTTGAAAACAAAACCTGAAACGATAAAATCGCCTTCTTTAAGATTCATGGATTTAACTCCAGCTGCTTTAGCTCCAACTATTGGAACTTCCTCAAGTGCATATAACAAACCAAAAGCACGATTTGAAACTAATAAAACATCTCGTTTTTCATCCGTTTCTTTTTGATAAACGGCAATGACCTCATCTTCTTTTTTCAATTTAATCATCATTGTCGAGCGACTACGATACGTACGCCATGGTTCAAACTCTTTTAAATCTGTTTGTTTTATCATCCCATTTTTTGTCATAATAACTAATTGGCCACTTAACTCAACTTCAGATTTAAGGGTTAACACTTTTAAGATTTGTTCATCCGAAGCTAGATTAGAAATAGCTAACGAAAGGTGATCTCCCACTTCTTTCCATCGTTTATCAACTAATTCATGGACAGGACGATAAATGACACTACCTTTTGTCGTTAATAAATAAAGATGATCATGTGTATTTAGCTGCTCACTAAACAATAATCCATCTGTGTCTTTCATTTCAATCTTATCTTCCTTAGAAGCGTTATATGAGCGTAAACTACTACGTTTAATGTATCCCTCACGAGTAATACTCACCATCACTTCTTCCTGTGGAATTAAAACAGCTGTTTCAATCGTAATTTCTTCAATTTCATCTTCTAATTGAGTTAAACGAGGCGTTTGAAACTGTTTTTTAACCTCTCTGAGCTCAGATTTCATCACCTTAAACAACTCAATTTCATTATCTAAAATTAATTTTAGTTTTTCAATAGCGCTCGTAAGTTCAGCAGCTTCTGCTTCCAAAGCCACAATATCGGTGTTCGTTAAACGATAAAGTTGTAAAGAAACAATCGCCTCTGCCTGTTCCTCACTAAAAGCAAATTGAGTAATTAAATTCTGCTTAGCATTTTTTTTGTCTTTACTTGCTCGAATTGCTACAATCACTTCATCTAGAATTGACAAAGCTTTGATTAATCCGGAAACAAGATGTAATCGTTTCATTGCCTTGTTTAATTCAAACTTACTACGTGCACTAATTACTTTCTTTCGGTGCTCAACATAGGCTTGTAAAACGACTTTAAGTCCTACTTGTTCTGGTCTTAATTTATGAATAGCCACCATATTAAAATTATAATTAATTTGTAAATCGGTATTTTTTAATAAATAATTCAAAATACCATTGGCATCAACATCTTTTTTTAATTCGATAACCACTCTTAAACCCGTTCGGTCACTTTCATCTCGAACCTCAGAAATCCCTTCAATTCTTTTGGTTAACCGTAGTTCATCTATTTTTTTCACTAGATTTGCTTTATTAACTTCATAAGGTAATTCTGTGACAATGATTTGCTCACGACCTGCTTTTAGAGGTTCAATTGAAGTAATCGAACGTAAATTAACTTTTCCTTTACCCGTTTCATAAGCTTTCTTCAATTCTTTTTTGCCTTGTAAAATACCACCTGTCGGAAAATCAGGACCCGGTATAAACTCCATTAATTTATCCAAAGAAGCCGTAGGGTGATCAATTAAATAAATCGTTCCATCAATCACTTCACCTAAGTTGTGTGTCGGGATTTCAGTTGCATAACCTGCTGAAATTCCAGTTGAACCATTTACTAAAAGATTAGGATATTTTGCGGGTAAGACTGTTGGTTCTTTTTCAGTATCATCAAAGTTCCAAATAAAATCAACCGTTTCTTTTTCAATATCGGTTAATAGTTGTTCACTTACTTTTGAAAGCCTAGCTTCTGTATAACGCATCGCAGCAGGTGGATCGCCATCCATGCTCCCGTTATTACCATGCATTTCTATTAATGGTTCTCTTAGCTTCCAATCTTGGCTCATTCGAACCATCGCTTCATAGATACTACTATCGCCATGAGGATGATAGTTACCCATAATATTCCCAACTGATTTGGCAGACTTTCTAAAAGCTTTATCATTCGTATTACCATCTTTATTCATCGAATACAAAATACGACGTTGAACTGGTTTCAGTCCATCTCGAATATCTGGTAAAGCTCTATCTTGAATAATATATTTAGAATAGCGGCCAAATCGGTCTCCCATCACTTCTTCAAGTGTTAATTCTTGAATGTTTTGGCGTTCACTCATTTATTTTTCGCTCCTTAATTCTCAAGTTTTAATGATCAAATAAGTTGATGTCTTCAAAATTAGCGACGGATTCATCCGTGCCATGATTCTCTAATAAACTACCTTCTTCTTCCATTGTAAATTGAACATTTTCTTCAATCCAACGACGACGAGGTTCAACCTTATCTCCCATTAAAGTAGTCACTCTACGTTCAGCTTTTAGAGCATCATCGATTCTAACGCGAATTAACGTCCGTGTTGTCGGATCCATGGTTGTATCCCATAATTGGTCTGCATTCATTTCACCTAACCCTTTGTAACGCTGTAACATACAGCCCTTACCCATCTCATCAGTAACTCCTGCTAATTCCTCATCGGTCCAAGCATAAGCAATTTTTGCTTTTTTACCGACACCTTTTTGAACTTTATATAGAGGAGGTAAAGCGATATAAACTTTTCCAGCTTCAACTAATGGTTTCATATAACGATAAAAAAAAGTCAATAATAACACTTGAATATGCGCTCCATCGGTATCAGCATCGGTCATAATAATGACCTTGTCGTAATTACAATTTTCAACTTCAAAATCAGCACCAACACCAGCGCCAATTGTATAAATCATTGTATTAATTTCTTCATTTTTCATGATGTCAGCTAATTTCGCTTTTTCAGTATTAATCACTTTTCCTCGCAAAGGTAGAATCGCTTGAAATTTACGGTCACGCCCTAATTTAGCTGAACCGCCGGCAGAATCACCTTCGACTAAATAAAGTTCATTTCTTTTAGGATTTTTAGATTGTGCTGGTGTCAATTTTCCCGACAACAGTCCTTCATTTTTCTTTCGTTTTTTACCATTTCGACTATCTTCACGAGCTTTACGTGCTGCTTCTCGAGCTTCTCGAGCTTTTAACGCTTTCCTAATCAACATTTGTGCCATATCATTATTTTCTTGTAAAAAGAAACCAAGTTGTTCACTAATCACTGTTTCTACTGCTGAACGAGCAATCGGCGTGCCTAGTTTTGCTTTAGTTTGGCCTTCAAATTGAAGTAAATTTTCAGGGATTTTAACTGATATAATCGCAGTTAAACCTTCTCTGAAATCACTACCTTCTAAATTTTTATCTTTTTCTTTTAATAAACTGACATTACGCGCATAATCATTGAATGATTTTGTCAATGCGGTCTTCATTCCTGTTTCATGCGTTCCACCGTCTTTTGTTCTTACATTATTAACAAAAGATAACGTGTTTTCAGAATAGCCGTCATTGTACTCACAGGCAAATTCAACCTCGATTTCATCTTTTTCTCCTTCAAAATAAAAGATTGGAGTTAAAGCATCCTTACCTTCATTTAAATAGGCCACAAATTCTTTAATTCCTTCATTATAAAGAAAAACATCTGAACGATCGGTTCGTTCATCAAGCAAAGTTACTTTAATCCCTTTAAGTAAAAATGCTGATTCTCGCAAGCGTTCAGCAAGTATATCATAAGAGAAAACAATATTTGAAAAAATCGTTTCATCCGGTTTAAATGTAATTAATGAGCCATTACGTTCCTTGTTAACCTTACTCCGTTTGACTTTACCAACAGGATGTCCGCCTTTTTCAAATTCGATAGAAACCTTCTCACCATCACGAACAGTGGTTACACCTAGATAAGCTGATAAAGCATTAACCACACTGGCACCCACCCCATGTAAACCTCCTGAAGTTTTATATCCTCCTTGCCCAAATTTACCACCTGCATGAAGAATTGTAAAAATAACTTCCATCGTTAGTTTTCCTGATTTATGAGTTCCTGTCGGCATTCCTCGGCCATAATCACGAACAGTGATACTGTTATCCTTGTGTATGATGACATCTATCTCATCACCATAACCAGATAGTGCTTCATCCACCGCATTATCAAAAATTTCAAAAACTAAATGATGAAGTCCTTTAGAATCTGTCGAACCAATATACATACCTGGTCTTTTTCTAACGGCTTCCAATCCTTCTAAAACTTGAATGGACGCATCATCATATTTTTTATTGATTTTATTTGACATAAAAAATCTCCTTTAACCTGTTCTCTTTAAAAAGGCAATCATTTCTACTTTCATTATCTTACTTCATATTAAAAAAGATTGAAAGCCTAAAATAGGCAAAAAAAAACAACTTGGTAAACAAGCTGAATCTTCTCTATCAAATTCTAACCTCAGCTTTATCATATAACAAATTAGCAAAATATTCAAAGTTTTCTCTAACCTCTGTCTTAACTGTACTTTTTTTATTAATCGTTATATGATATAAAAAAGGGTCGTTTTTAACGAATGAAAAGAGGGCTAGATATGGAAAATAAAATTTATTCTAAGAAAGCTAATTACCTATTATTTGCTTTATTGATTGGCTATATTATTATATATATCGACAAATTATCCGTTGGTTTTGCGATTGTTTCAATTAATAAAGACATCCCAATGTCCGAATCAACTCAAGGACTAATCATGAGTGTCTTTTTTATCGGTTATGCTTTATTTCAAATTCCCATGAGCTTCATGATTAATCGGGTTGGTGAGCGGGCTGTTATCTTATGGTCGCTAGTGGCCATTGGTGGTTTTGATTATCTGTTTTCACTCTCAGATACTATCACTTTCTTATTAATCACACGGTTACTATCAGGCATGCTAGCCCATTCTGGATATGCTTCAGCTTCAAGTAAAGAAATTGTCACTCATTTCCCCATTGAAAAAAGAAGCACTGCCAAAGGTATCTTGATTTCAGCTTCTGGTTTTGCTGGCATATTAGGCCCACTTCTACTTCCTCCAATTATCGAACGATTTGATTGGCGTTTTGCTTATAAAAGCCTAACGATTTTAGCTTTAGTTACTGCTGTTTTTCTATTCTTTTCAATTCCAAAAGATCGTAATAAATTAATAAAACCAGAAGAAACTGAAAAAATTTATATTCGTAAACTTATTCGTGATCCTAATATTTATTTATTAGTTTTAGCTGCCTTTTGTATTAATAACGTTCTTTATGGCATTGGTAGTTGGCTACCCAGCTATCTTGTGTCTGTTCGTTCAATCTCTTTGGTGCAGGCTGGTATTATCAGTTCTATTAGTGGTGCGGCTTCGTTAATGGGGGCGATTTTAGGTAATGTTGTCGTTCATCGACTCTTTAAAGACAAAGATGAGAATGTCATTATTCTTTCTTCTCTAATTGGAAGCTGTAGTCTTTTAATTGCTTATTTTCAAGCCTCTTTGACCTTTTTTATTATTTTATTAAGCATTGCTTCTTTTTTCTTAACCTTAACATTTGTAAACGTCATGTCAATTCCCCTGAAACAGTATGAAGGAAGTCAATTTGCCCCAGTCTACGCTAGTGTTGCAACAGGGGGAATTGTAGGTGGGGCTGTCGTCCAACTTATCATTGGTCTTTTGGTTGATCTCACCGATAGTTTCTCTGCTGCATTTATTTATTTTTTCATCGTCGGTTGTTTAACCAGCCTAACGATTCTACTGATGAGAAAAAAACAACCAGCAAAAAACAAAAAAAAAACGATGGACTAAAGTTGCTATGAGCTCTTTAAGTCAGATTAAAATTCTAACTTAAAGAGCTCATAGCAAGTCTCATCGTTTTTTATTTATCTAACTCTATTTTAATACAACGATCCATCACAATATCCACTTTACCATGTCGAGTCAAAATGATCGCAGCCTCTTCACTTGATAAGCCTAATTGAGCCCAAAAGACTTTAGCGTTTGTTTGAACAAATTCGTTCGCTATTTCTGGTAAAAACTCACTCCGCCTAAAAATATCAACAATATCAATTGGTTCAGCAATCTCTTTCAAGGAACCATAGACCGGCTCTCCCAATATTTTTTGACCTTTCAACACAGGGTTAACTGGAAATATATGATATCCTTTTTGTTGTAACAATTCAGCTATTTCATAACTTGTTCGGTCAACCTTGTTGCTAAGTCCTACAATCGCAATATTTTTTGCTTCTTTCAAATAACCTTGAATCACTTCATCTGATGGATTTTTAAATATCATTTTTTTCCCTCCAATTGCTCTACTTACTTCAGTTTAAACGCTCTTTAAAAATTCTGCAAGCTGCTTGTTTTCATATTGTTGTCTTTCAGTATTCATGGTAAAATGATGCGTATCCTTAAGGAGGTATCACCTGTGAAACTCATCTTGTTATTCTTTTTAGCTTACATGCTAGGTTCCATACAATCTGGAGTTTGGTTAGGTAAAATTTTTTACCATAAAGATATCCGTGATTTTGGTAGTGGCAATACAGGTACAACTAATACTTTTCGGGTTTTAGGAAAAAAGCCAGGTACCGTTGTTCTAATTTTAGATATTTTAAAAGGTACGATTGCTACTCTTCTACCCTTGTGGTTCAATTTATCAATCAATCCCTTATGGTTTGGTGTTGCGGCCATTTTAGGGCATACCTTTCCGATTTTCGGCAAGTTTAAAGGAGGAAAAGCTGTTGCTACAAGCGCAGGTATGCTGTTAGCCTATAGCCCAACTTTCTTTATTTATTCATTCAGTTTATTTATTATTCTACTTTTTATAACCAGCATGGTTAGTCTTTCTAGTATGATAAGCGCTGTCGCCGTTACCCTCTCAACGATTGTTTTACCTTTAACTTTTCCAATCATTTTAAGTCATCAAAATTGGTTACTAACTATTTTAGCGACTCTGATTAGTATTTTTATTATCTATCGTCATCGTGATAATATTAAACGTATTAAAAACGGGTCTGAAAGTTTAGTTCCTTTTGGTCTTAACTATCGGAAATCAATCAAAAAAGATAAATCTTAAATACGACATCCTAATATTTCGAGACTGCTTTTTTAATCAGCAGTCTCGTTTTTTTATTTTATCATTCTTCTCACAATTTCGTAATCACCTTGGTAAGGAGCCGACTCTCCATTTATCCTTTGATAAGCATCTCGTCCTTTTCCTGCAACTACCACCACATCACCCGGTTCAGCTTTCGCTATTGCCTGTCGAATGGCTACTTCTCGATCCATTTCAAAAGATTGCTCCACTTTAATATTAGTAATGGAAGCACTAATTTCATTTGCTATTTTTTGTGGGTCTTCACGATCAGGATCATCCGCTGTCAACACGACAACGTCTGTTAAATCACTAAGGACGGTTCCAAAATCCTTACGACGCGATAAGGCCTTGTTACCTGGACTTCCAATTACTGTAATAATTTTCGCTTTGGGATGTTCTTTCTTTGCAAAGGTTAATAAACTTTGTAAGCTAATTAAATTATGTGCATAATCAACATAAATATCAACTCCAGACTGGGTTTGTAAATGATCCATGCGACCTGGAACCTCCGCAATGGCCAGTCCTTGCTTACAATCTTCTAAAGTCGCCCCTGCTAATGAAGAAACGATTAAAGTTGCTAATGCATTATCTTTATTAAAGTCCCCTCGCAAGCTAACATCGTACTCTCCCGCTATTTTAGGTCCCGCTTCTCTTGTTGGGTTAACAACAAAGGCTTGTGGTCTTCCTATAACTTCTTTCCAATAGTAATCAGCCTCTTTTGAATGTGAACTATAAGTCAAATAAGGAATTTTCTTTGTTTGAAGGATTTCTTCTAAAATATCAAAATAATCCGTTTCTTTAAATAAAACAACTTGTTTAGAATTTAAAAGAAGTTGTCGCTTACAATAAAAATAATCATCAAAAGTCGGATGTTCAATTGGGCTAATATGATCCGGCGAAATATTTAAAAAGATACCAACATCAAATAATAAATTATAAACACGTTGAACTTTATAGGCTTGAGAAGATACCTCCATAATAAAATGAGTCATACCATTTTCTACAGATTCACGCATCATTCTAAATAAATCTAAAGATTCTGGAGTAGTTAATTTAGATTTAAAAAAAGTCACACCATCCAACGTTGTATTCATTGTAGATAACATTGCTGTTTTTTTATGTGTCGCTCTATCTAAAATAGACTTTGTAAAATAAGAACACGTTGTTTTCCCCTTGGTTCCTGTATAACCGATTAAGAATAACTCTTTTTGTGGATAATTATAAAAAGCCATCGCAATAATAGACATCGCTTTTTTGATGTCTGTTACAATAATACCAAGTTTTCCATCCACATCATAAGGGGTTTCAGAAACATAAAAAGATAAGCCATTTTTTATCGCTTCTTCTAAAAAGGCTTGTTTAAAACCAATCCCTTTGCAAAAAAGCAGACTATCTGTAGCAACTTGACGAGAGTCATAGGTCAGTTCAGTTATCACCTGATTCGTTATTGGTAAGTGATAATGCCACTCCTTATTAGTAATAAATTCTTTTAATAGGTGATGTTCAAGTAACAGTTCTTCAATTTTTTTCAATGTTATTGTCATTCAATTGCCTCAATTCTTTAACACTTTATATTTTCTATTTCTTTCATTATAACTATTTTTATCTTTTTAATAAAGGCAAAAAAAAATAGTCTGTTAAACAGACTATCCCCCCATAATATAAAAAATTAATTTTAAATTTTAATGTATCATCGTTAGATTTTTCAACTTTCCCATACTACTTAAATATTTTTAAGTATTCCCCATTTAGTTAAGCTAAAATCAAATCAATAAAATACTTTTACTAACTTTTAAAATTAACTTCCCCTTGTATAAGATTTACACATCTTGAATACTTCGTTATAATAGCATTTAAACGATGACTTTGTCATGACCCAAAACATGTATAAGCTTACACATGTTTTGTAATGAAAAGGTGGTTAACATGTTAAAACTTACAAAAGAGAAAGATCTTTACACTCTATATCTTTTATCCTACTTTGATAAAACGTCACTAATCGAACTTAGCGAGTTGCTTTATATTCCTACACGAACAGTTAAAGAAGGAATCAATCGCTTAAACCAGACCTTTATGAGTAAAGATAATCCAGAAAAACTGATTATATCAAACCATAAAGGGGATATTTATTTTAATAAACATTATGATTCAAAAAAAATATTGATTATTAATCAAATCCAATTACATTATTTAAAAGAGTCTCCTGTATTCAACCTTCTTGTTCTTTTGGCCAACTATTATCAATTATCCACTCAAGAAGTTTGTGATAAACTTTTTATTTCAGAATCTTATTTGAGAAAATTAGTGAAAGTAATAAATCGAGCGATTTCGCGATATTCTTTTCGCTTAAGAAGAGAAAAGAATTTTTATTTTTTCGATGGTAATGAACTTAACATCCGTCTTTTTCTATACCATGTTGTAAAAGATACTTATCAAAATATCGAATGGCCTTTTGAAACAAAAGTTCCTAGTTCTTTTCAACTCACTGATTCATCAGATAAAGCAGAATTCAATACTCTTTATCCGTCAACTTCTCGAAAGAATTCAATCGCAATGTTTATCTTAATCAACGATGTTCGCGTCAAAAATAATAAGGAGATTGATATTCATTTTTCTAATACTTTAAAGGATATTTTAAAAATAATTTTGTGTAATAATCATTCTCTCAATTTATTTAAAAATAAACTCCTATCTGAAGAAACTAGTCCAAAAACTGAAAATGATCAATTGGCTTTTAGCTTTTTAACTCACTTGCACTCAGCTAGCAACGTTACAGATAACGAAAAGCGAAATATTGCTAGGCAACTACTTGAACATGATTCTGAATATGTACAACTAGCAGCGACGATTATCGAAAAAAGCTCAACTGCGTTAGATGTGAATATTAGTTATGCTGATTTTCTCATCCAAATCTATCATCTCGTTTATTACTTTGTTATTCACTTAATTGTTGGTGATATTTGGTTTGATATTCGAAATTTAATCCCTCTATATCCAACTTCCGTACGAGGTTCTATCACGGATACTGAAACACAAACAATTATGATACTCATAGAAAAAGAAATGAAAACAAGTTTTTTAAAAGATATTTTTACAAATCGAAAAAGTTATTCTCGATTTGTTCATTTCCTTTCACACCTTTTAAAATCTTATAAACAAGAAAAAATAGCTATCAAATTAAACTTTTCAAAGAACGTTTCTTACTCCTTTTTAATTCAAAAAAAATTAAAAGCTTATTTTTCAAGTGATTTGATTCAATTTACAAATCATATTGAGAGGGCTGACTTGATTATTACTGATTCACTTGATATTTATGACGAAAAAACGGAAACGTTTTTACTCACTTCTATTTTTTGTCCCTATATTTTTGAACAACTTATTTCCAAAATAAACCAACTCGCTACCCATAAAAATATTATTTAAAGCTTATTTTTTGTGTTTTTAAAACAACTCATGCTATACTTGTCTTAAATAAATAACAAGGGGGACATTTTTATGACAGACAAAGGTTTTACAGACAAAATCAAAGGTAAAGCAAAAGAAGTAACTGGTGATATCACAGGTGATAAAGAGTTAAAATCTGAAGGTTTAGTTGATCAAGGAATCGGAAAAGCTAAAGAAGTTAAAGAAAATGTCAAAGACGTCGCTAATGAATTAACAGAAAAAGCTAAAGATAAGCTTAATAAAAAAGATTAAGAAATTAGAAAAAACGGTTCTGTTGCAAAGTTAAAAATAAAAAGAGACTTTTACTTAATTGTTTCAACACTATGCTGGAACCCCTAATAATTGATTTCATGAATCACTGAAAAGCCAAAGAGACTTCTGTCTCTGCGGCTTTTTTTGTATAGAAAATGTATCGTTTCAATTCTAGCTCTATAATAAATAGGACTGATGAGAATTTTAAATTCTTATCAGCCCTATTTTTATTTTTGATATAAAAAACATATCGTCTTTCTGTTATGATTTAAGTA